>JACMKY010000161.1 GCA_014379925.1 Cytophagales bacterium
AGGAGTTTAGGAGTTTAGGAGTTTAGGAGTTTAGGAGTTTAGGAGTAAGGGTTCTCTAGCCGCTCTTCTACTCCTAAACTCATAGACTCATAAACTCCTAGACTCTGTTAGGCGGATTGTTTTTGTTTAGTGAACAGCTGGGCGAAGGAACCGATGAGTTTTGCCAGCGACATGGCTTCCTCCGGTTGGGCCGCCGTTTTCTTTTCCCGGTGGTAGCGCCGGGTGAGAATGCGCTCCTTGAGGCGCAACCACCGTTCGAACAAAGTGGCATCCTTGGTGAAGGTTCGTCCGGCGTCCTTCTCTTCTTTGACTTCGGCGGGATCGAACAGCATCCCCGTGCAGAGGCAGTGCTTGTGGTTGGTACGGTTGAGGATGTCGTAGTTCACGCAACTGGAACAGCCCTTCCAGAACGCTTCGTCGTCGGTCAGTTCGGAGAAGGTGACGGGTTGGTAACCCAGCGACGAGTTGATCTTCATCACGGCCAGGCTGGTAGTGAGGCCGAATATCTTCGCCAGCGGGTACGTGGTCCGCGAGAGTTCAAACGCCTTTTCCTTGATGCGCTTGGCTACCCCGCTTTTGCGGTGCTCGGGATGGACGATCAGCCCGGAATTGGCGACAAACTTCCCGTGACCCCAGGTTTCGACGTAACAGAAACCCACGAAACGGCCGGTCCGGTCGGTGGCGATGATGGCTTTGCCTTCCAGCATCTTCTGGATGAGGTAATCGGGCGAACGCTTGGCGATGCCCGTACCACGCGCCTTGGCGCTTTCCTCCATTTGCTGGCAAATCTGATCAGCCAACCCGATGTGGGTGTAATTGGCAACCTGGACACTGTATTCGTTCATTGAAATGGCGAGGGAAGAATGAGTTGAAAGGAATGAAACGGAAAGAGCCGAACTGACGATTTTCGAACCGGGACGCACGTCCACCGGGTAGGAAAGCCAACAACTGGAGATCGCAGTAAGGAAAAGGGGTCGGAGGTAGGTCGGCCGCGTAGGCAAACGGAAGTAGATCAGAACCTCAAGGGCCTGAACCGGGTGGGGGTGGTGTGGAAAAATGCAGCAGGGCAGTAACCTAGACCGGGCATTTTCGTGGCGTTGGTAATTTTTTGCAAATATTAGAAAACCAAACAATGGAATGCAAATCCCATTCCAACTTTAATCGGGCGTTCGTCCGTCCGAAAAGTTGGGTATTTCGTCAAACGGCCGTTCGACGGGATTGGTTCCGCCCAGGCGCGTTTATTTTGACTGCGTGAAATCGGACGGCTCATTGTCCGGTTACGATACAGCCAACGAATAAAAACAAGGCCTAGTTACTTAACAATCAGACTTTTATTAAAATGGCACGGATTTCCCTGGTTGGGTGGGGTGATCAAACCACGTGATTACGCGGGAGACGGGGAGATTTTATCGGGGAAGTAATAAATCCCCGAAATCCCCGTACTTCGCTGCGGCATTCATTCTTCCATTCCTCACGCATCCATGCTTCAACTCAAAAACATTTTCAAGTGGTACTCCGTCGGCTCGGCCCGGTCGTTTATCCTGCGCGACATCAACCTGCACATCCAGGAAGGCGAATTCGTCTCCATCATGGGGCCCTCGGGGTCGGGCAAATCCACCTTGCTGCACATCCTGGGCATGATGGACCAGCCCTCGGAGGGCGAGTATTACTTCCTTGACCAGCCCGTGCACGCCATCCGGGAAAAGCAGCGGTCGGAACTCTACAAGAAACACATCGGCTTCGTCTTCCAGGCCTACCACCTCATCGATGAGTTGACGGTGTACGAGAACATCGAGACGCCCCTGCTCTACCAGAACATCAAAGGGTCGGAGCGGTCGGCGATGGTGGCCGACATCCTTGACCGTTTTCAGATGGTGGGCAAGAAGGACTTGTTTCCCAACCAACTCTCCGGTGGGCAGCAGCAGTTGGTGGGCATCGCCCGGGCGGTGATCACCAAACCCAAACTGATCCTGGCCGACGAACCCACCGGCAACCTGAACTCCCGGCAGGGAGAGGAAATCATGGCACTCTTCACCACCCTCAACCGGGAAGGCACCACCATCGTGCAGGTGACCCACTCGGAGAAGAACGCCACGTTCGGCTCCCGCGTCGTCAACCTGCTCGACGGCCGGATCGAACTTTAATCATTGATCAATGGACGGGGGCCCGGCAGACGGAGAAAATTGCGCAAAAGGTACCCGGTAAGGATTGCCCGGAAGTGCCTCGGCAGACCCGCGAAATTCTGGCTATCTTGTCCCACTGAAACGGCTGGCCCGGATTGCGAAAGCGTCGGAAAGCGGACCAGCCGTTTTTGCTCCTCCTCCGGAAAAGTGGACGAGGCAACCCCCTTACCGCTATGTCACGCAAACCGAACGCCCGCGGAACCGTCCTTTTCCTGCTGTGCCTGGCTCAGTTGCCCGCCTTGGCGGGGCCACCGCCGGACTCCACGGCCAGCAGACCGAACCCCCGACTGGGTTTGGTGCTGGGTTTCGACAACCGTTTCTCCTTCGTCAGGGAATCGCCGGTTCGGATTTACGGCCTCAATGTCGGGGTCAAATACCACCGCTCCCGTTTCGGGCTGGGTGGTTACACCCTGCGGAAAGACTACCGGGACCACACCTACGTCTCGGTTCGGAACCGCCAGGACACCGTAAGGCCCTGCCTGAACCTTGCTTTCGCAACGCCCAATTTTACTTATACTTTTTTCAACTCCCGCTGGGTGGAGTTGTGCGCTCCGCTCGAGGTGGGCGTGGGCAACAGCCACTTCACGCTTTTCAATACCCGACAGGAAGTGATTCGGGAGCGCAGAGGGTTGTTCGTTCCCGCCGCCGCCGGGCTGGGCATGCTGGTGAAACCCACGCGCTGGGTGGGTTTCAGTGCCGCCGCCGGCTACCGCAAATCGCTGCTGGAAACTGATTTCAAAGGCGACTTTGACGGATGGTACTACTGCTACCGGGTCAATGTATTCCTGGGCAACCTCCTCGACGATTACCGGCAACAACGGGAACGCAAACGGTACAAAGCCGCCATTCCCCCCTCGCCGGAGTTCTGAAGAACGGTGCGCCGGCACTTCGCTGGCATCGTCAGAAGCCTCACCCGAGCCAGACTTGGCCGGGCAGTACCCGGAGTCAGTAAACTTGTTCCCAAATAAAGTTGTTAGCTTGTCGTCTTAGATTCGACCCTAACCTTATTCAGGAACCGTACTCACTCCCTCTCCCATGTTCACCGGCATCATCGAATCCGTAGGCGAAGTGGTCGGCATCGAGCCGGGCGGCACCAACCTGACGTTCACCATCCAATCCGAGCTGGCACCCGAACTGAAGGTGGACCAGAGCGTGTCGCACAACGGGGTGTGCCTCACCGTAACGGACACGGGTCCGGATCGGTACCGGGTAACGGCCGTGGACGAAACGCTGCAGAAAACCAACCTGGGCGAGTGGAAAACCGGCACCAAAGTCAATCTGGAGCGGTGCCTGCCCGCCAACGGTCGCTTTGACGGCCATATCGTACAGGGCCACGTGGACCAGACGGCCGTCTGTACGGCCGTGCAGTCCCGGGACGGGAGCTGGCTCTACGACTTCGCCTACGACGCCGGGACGGGAAACTTCACGGTGGAAAAGGGCTCCATCAGCGTCAATGGCGTCAGCCTGACGGTATTCAACGCCACCGATTCCTCTTTTCGGGTTGCCATCATTCCCTACACCTACGCGCACACGAACTTCCACGCCCTGCGGATAAGCGATCGGGTCAATTTAGAGTTCGATATCCTGGGTAAATACCTGCAAAAAATCGTCACCCGTCACTTTAAGTAGTTTTTTGCCGTTTTGGTGAGTTACCTATCCGTTATTTTTGCTGGTAACTGGTTTTAATTTTGCCTGGTATGAATTGCATTATCGTGGATGACGAAGAAATGTCCCGCACCATTGTCAAGCATTTCGTGGAGCAAACCTCCAGCCTCCAACTGCTCCGCGTGTACAAGGATGCCATTGAAGCGTCAAATTTCCTGCGGGAGAATCCGGTAGACCTGCTTTTCCTGGACGTTGAAATGCCCAAGATGTCGGGCATCGACTTGTTGAAAGTACTCACCACGCGACCGGAAGTGATCCTGATCACTTCCAAAACCGAGCACGCCGTGGAGGCTTTCGAGTACAGCGTAACCGACTACCTGGTGAAACCCATCACGTACCCGCGCTTCCTGCAGGCAGTGGAAAAAGCCCGGCAAAAGTTGGAAGGCCGGGGCGTTCAACCCGAACCGCCCATTGACATCTACATCCGAACCGACTCTAAAATTGTGAAGGTCAGCCTCAAGGATTTGCTCTACGTGGAAGCGCTGACCGATTACGTCGTCTTGCACACCGAGCAAAACCAGTACATCGCCCACTCCTCGATGAAAGGAATCGAGAAAAAACTGACCGCCCGGGAATTTATTCGCATTCACCGTTCCTACATCGTAAACCTGACCAAAATCGATTCCATCAAAAAATTATCGGTTTTGATCAACAAGAAATCCATTCCCATCGGGACCTCCTACAAGGAAGGTTTCATCAAACGGTTGAACATCCTGTAAAAATTCCTTCCGCCGGGCTGCGCGATAACCAGTCAAAAATCGTCAAATTGCGCTTTTCGGCCTTCCCGTTGCTCAGTTTGCATGAAAGTAGTTCAACTCCGTACCGTTCGCGACGTGCTGATTCACCTCGGTACGATGGCAAGCCTGCTGATCAGCCTGTTTCTGGGTTTCTTTTTCCTCTACCTGCCCGCCATCACCCACCCGGGCGAAAAGGTGTTGGTGCCCGACCTGAAGGGAATGACGCTGAAAGCGGGAAGCGAATTTCTTGCCGACCGCGACCTGCGCTACGAGGTGAGTGATTCCAGCTACGTTCCCAAAGCCAGGCCGTTGACCATTCTTTCGCAGTTTCCCCAGCCCGGCGACCAGGTGAAGGCCGACCGGAAAATTTTCGTCACCATCACGACGTTCAATCCCCCGGAGGTGCCGATGCCCGACTTGCTGGGCCTTCCGCTCCGGAGCGCGGATATGCAGCTGCAAAGTGCCGGCTTGCAGCGGGGCAACATCCGGTACGTGCCCGAGTTCAGTTCCAACGTGCTCCGGCAGGAATACGGCGGCCAACCCATTGCCAGGCAAGCGAAAATCCCCAAGGGTGCCCGCGTGGACCTGGTGCTGGGTGACGGAATCGGGCCCAGCGAATTTGCGGTTCCCGGCGTGGTGGGCAAGCCGCGGGCGGAAGCGGAAATCCTGCTGCGCGGTTCGGGTTTGCGGCTCCGAACCCGCTACGACTACGGCAGCGGCGGCCAACCGGGCACGGTCGTCCGGCAACAACCCGCCCCCCGGCCCGACAGCGTGGTGACCATCCGGCGGGGCCAAACGATTACCCTCTGGGTAGCGGCGGATTCACTGAACCGGTAGCCGATGGTCAGTCTGCCCGTAAACTCATCGACTCATCAACCCATCCACTCCCCATGATTACCATTAAAACCAACTCCCGAAAAGACCTGCTGATTCACGTGGGCATCGTCTTGTCGGGGGTCGCCATCCTTTTCCTGGGATTTTTCTTCCTGTACCTGCCCGCCACCACCAACCACGGCGAAACCATCACCGTGCCCAACCTGGCGGGGATGAGCGTGGAGGAACTGGGGGATTTTCTCACCTCCCGCGACTTGCGCTACGAAGTGGACGATTCGAATTTCGTGATCAACGTGAAGCCAAACACGGTGCTGACCCAGTATCCGAAGGCCGGTGCCAAGGTGAAGGAGGGCCGGAAAATCTACCTCACCGTTACCATGCGCAACGCGCCGATGGTGGAAATGCCCAAACTGGTCGACCTTTCGCTGCGCAGTGCCCAAGCCACCCTGAAAAGCTACGGCCTGCAACCGGGACGGGTGAAGTACGTGCCCGACCTGGCCAAGGATGCGGTGCTGGGACAGGAATACCGGAACAAGGCCGTGAAAAAGGGCGAGAAAGTACCCAAGGGCGCCAAGATCGACCTGGTGGTGGGCGATGGCCAGGGCAATACCGAGTTCGAAGTGCCCGACGTGGTGGGCATGAGCCTCGAGGATGCCGAGGTCTATTTGAAAGGCGTCCGTCTCCGAAGCAGCATCCTTTACGACCCTCAAAGCAGCGAACCCCCGGGAACGGTGATCCGGCAGAGCCCCTCCAGCCGGGAGGGCAATAAAATACGCATCGGCGAGTTGATTGATCTGACGGTGGCGGGCAGCCAGCCCACTCCCCAGAACGAGACTTCAAACGAGGATGACAAGTAGGAATTCGGGCCAGTTCGGGCAACTGGCCGCCGCCGGGGCGGCGGGCCGGGTGGAGGTTGGTCGGATACGCGCCGTTCGTGGCGGGTTGCCCGCTGCGGTGGCCTGGCTGCTTTCTTTCCTGGTTCAATCCGCCTGGGCCCAACTGGTGGAGGTTCCCGTCCGGGGCGGGGAACGCCCGTCCGGGCCGGGGGTTTCCCCGGCGTCGGCCCGCGTGACGGCCCTGACGCCCCTCAAGCTGCCTTTCTTCGACGACTTCGCCTCGGCCGCCATCCGGCAACGGCCACAACCCGACACGGCCCGCTGGCTGGCGGAGGGCGGGGCGTACATCAACAACGAACTGCCCGTCAACCACCCGACCCTGTACGTGGCCACCCTCGATGGCCTGAAAGCCAACGGCGCCGCCTACGACGTCTCCTCCCCCCTCTCCCAGGGACCCACGGACACCCTGCTTTCGCGGCCGATTGATTTGAGCGCGTACGCAACCGTCGATTCACTCTACCTGAGCTTTTTCTGGCAAGCCCGCGGCCTGGGCGAACAACCCGACCTCAACGATTCCCTCATCCTGCAATTCAAGGACAACGGGGTTACGGAAAACTGGCGGACGGTTTGGAAACAGTTGGGGCAGTTCAACAACGGCGCCGGTGGAATCACCAACGCCGCCAACACCATCTTTGTCCAGGCCCTGGTGCCCGTTCAAGCGGCGGCTTTCTTCCACCCGAACTTCCAGTTCCGGTTCCGGGCCTTCGGGCGACGGGCGGGGGCCTTCGACGTCTGGCACCTGGATTACCTTTACCTGGACCGGGGTCGATCCCTGGTCAGCCCTTACCCGGGCCGTCCCAATCCGCCGGACCGATTTCCCAAGGACCTGGCCGCCCGCCAGGCGGTCAGTTCTTTCCTGAAGCGGTACACGGCCATGCCCGTCCGGCAGTACTTCCACAACCCGGCCCAGTCCACCGCCCCGGCCGTTTCCACCGAGATCAACAACCTGTTCAACAACCCCAGTTTCACCCGTTTCAGCGTGCGGGTGGAGGATACACTCAGCAAACAGGTGTTTCAGTCCTGCGACCTGCCACCCCAGCAAAACCAGGTGCCCTGCAACCAACCCCCGGTTGGCATCAATTCGCTGTCGAGTCAGCTAAAGACCTTCGCCCCGTTGCCTTTGCCGGCTCCCGCGGCCACGAAGCCGCTGGTGGTGAGGAGTACTTTTGACTTTGAGATCAACGGCGAGTCGCTGCCCGACGTGGACGTGCGGGCGAACAACCGCATCGCGGGCTACACCACCCTCGACAATTACTACGCCTACGACGACGGCACGGCGGAATACGCGGCGGGCATCAACCAAAAACAGGGCCAGGTGGCCGTGCAATACGTGGTCAACCAGCCCGATACGCTGGCGGCCATTCGCCTCTACATCACCCAGTACAACGTCAGCCTCCAGAACCAGCCTTTCGTGCTGCAAGTGTGGGGCAACCGCAACGGGCGGCCCTTCGGGAAGCCGTACGAGGAATCGTTCCTGGTCAACTACGCCAACTCGTTGAACCAGTTCAACGAATACGTTCTCAAACAATCGGTTACGGTGACCGACACGTTTTACGTGGGTTGGAAACAGATCAGCGACGACTTGTTTCCGGTGGGGCTCGACAAGAACACGGAAGCCAGGAATTACCTGTTTTTCAACCTCGGCTCCGGTGAATGGCTGAGCAACGCCGAACAGGTGCGGCCCGTGACGGGCAGCGTGATGATTCGTCCGGTGATGGGAAAAGCCACGGCACCGGTGATCACGGGTACGGAACCCGGGCCACTACCCACCGAACCGGATTTTCGGGTGTATCCCAACCCCACCGACGGCCCGCTCACCTGGAACGACGCCCGCTTCCGGCGGGCCCGGGTGTACGATCCCGCCGGCCGGTTGCTGCTCACGCGGGACGTGACAAGCCCGGACACCCCCGCGCTCGACCTCCGCTGGCTGCCCAACGGACTCTACCTGCTCCACCTTTCCGACGGCCAGCGCACGGTGGTACGGAAGGTAGTCGTGGCCAGGTAATGCACCCCTTTCCGGCTCGCCCGGGCGCTGCATCCCGTTCCGCGCGCATTTACGGCCACCCAACGATGGTGTAACCAACGATCTAACAAAGATACCCGCTCCTTGAAGAGCGGGCATCTTTCAGGCGGCACCTTTCCAGACCTTCATTCCTCACTGATCTTCTCCCTCACGTACGCCCGCACGCCTGCGTAATCGTCGGCGTGGAACCAGGCGTAGCCTTCCTGCCGCCGGAACCAGGTCAGTTGGCGTTTGGCGTAGCGGCGGGAATTCTGTTTGAGCAAGCGCACCATTTCGGCCTCGCCGTATTGGCCGTCCAGAAACCCGAACACTTCCGAGTAGCCGACCGTTTGCAACGCATTGTGGTGACGGTACGGCCAAAGAGAACGGGCTTCGCCCACTAAACCCTGCGCCAGCATCGCCTCCATTCGCCGGTCGATGCGGTCGTACAAGTCGGCGCGGTCGCGGTTGAGCGCGATTTTGGTGATCCGGAAGGGCCGGGGCGCCGGCTGGTTTTGCCGGAAGGAAGAATACGGCAAGCCCGTACCCAGGCACACCTCCAGCGCCCGGATGACGCGCTGCGGATTCCGCAGGTCCACGGTGGCGTAGTAGGCCGGATCGAGGACGCGCAGTTGCTGCTGCAAGGCCGGCAGTCCCTCCCCGTCCAGCCGCGCGATGAGGGCCTCCCGGACGCCGAGCCGGACGGCGGGAACGGCGTCCATGCCGTCGCAGAGGAGTTTGAGGTAGAGTCCGGAGCCGCCCACGGCCACGGCGGTGGTTTTGCGCCGGAAAATTTCCGCCAGCCTCTGCAAGGCATCCCGCTCGAAAGCCCCGGCGTTGTAGTCTTCCCCGATGGAATGAGAATCAACGAAGTGGTGCGGTACGCGCCGCATCTCCGCGGCGGTGGGCTTGGCCGTGCCGATGGTCAGTTCGCGGTAAAACTGGCGGGAATCGGCCGAGAGGATGTCGGTACCCAGTTCCTGGGCCAGCCGGATGCCCACGCCGGTCTTGCCCACGGCCGTCGGCCCGGCAATGACGAGGAGGTGGTTGGCGGAGGCCACCGCGGGGATCGGAGCGGGCGTTGGACGGGCGTTCATTACATTTCTTAAACGGTACACGCGTAGGGTGGAAAGCGATAAGCAAAAGCGGTTAATTGTCTAAATCGGTAGTATTGCATAATCGTTCAAGCAAAGGTATTTAACGCGACCAGCCACTCCTTCTCCGCATCAGCACGCCGGTTTACTACCTTATTCTTTCTGCTTGTAGCAAGCAAAAAGATCCGAAACCAACTGACTTCCCAACCCAGGTCAAGGGTACGTACCACTCCTTATTATCCTTATCCGCCATCCCCTTCTAAAAAACAAACGGTATGAAGAGTCTAAACGGTATAGTACAAACTCCGGCGAATAAGCCCACTAAACTGAAAAAGGAGGAACGAGCTTTAATAGCCGAAAACCACCAGTTGCGTTCCGATAACGCGGTGGCACTTTTCAAGCTTAAGAAAAAAATGTCCATTAAGGAAAGGTACGAAGAGAGCCAGTCCCGTTTCGAAACCATCTTCTACAAGTCAAAAATGGGCAACAAGATCATTGCGCCGGACTTGAGGATTATGCAAATCAATGAAGTATTGTTGGAGATGTTGGGTTATACCGAAAAAGAAGTAGTGGGCACCAAAGTTATTTCGTACGCCCATCCTGATTTTGTCCACCACTGGGATGAGTTGCAGGAAAACCTGTGGACGAAGCAAATCCCTTCTTTTCAAATTGAGACCTGCCTGGTAAGAAAAGATGGTTCCTACTTTTGGTGCCAGGTAACCTCCATTGTCTTCCGGGACAACGAGGCCAGCTTGGGCTATACCATCGTAGAAGACATTTCGGAGCGGAAAGCACTGGAACTGGATCTGAAAAAGCTGTATGATTACCAGGAAACCATGATGCATATGGTGGCCCATGACCTGAAAAGCCCGCTCAACAACATCAAGTCATTAAGTGACTTTCTGAAAAAGAACCTGGAAAAGCTCCCAACGGTAGCGAGTAAGAACA
>JACMKY010000162.1 GCA_014379925.1 Cytophagales bacterium
ATCCAATTGTCATCCCGACGTTAGGAGGGATCTTGTTGTGGGTTTTACACTAAACTTCTAACAAGGTTCTTCGCTATCGCTCAGAATGACAGGATAGGATTTGAAAGGAATGCTTTTAAACTACCAGGAAGCTACGACCTGGATTAATCGTAGCAATTAAGGCGTCCTTCTTGGCTCTCGTCCACCCTTTGATTTCCTTTTCCCTGGCAATGGCGTGGTTCACGTCGGAATGTCGTTCGTAATACAAGAGTTTGTAGCAATGGTACTTTCCCGCAAACGTTTCCTTCCTGCCGCGGTTTGCGTAGTGCTGTTGCAACCGGGTGCATAGATCGTTGGTTACGCCAGTGTAGAGCACGTTTCTGCCGGGATTGGTGAGAATGTAGACAAAGTAATTTTGGTTCATTCATTTCCGGATTGCCGTTGCGTGAAATCTACCTCTCACCTCCTACCTCCTACTTCAAAATCTACCACCGCACTTCCCCTTCCCTCCCACCACTGTGATCTTCCTCGCAGTGCAGGATGCGTTTCACTTTGGCGACGGGCTTCATGGTGGGGGCACCGCCCGCCTTGGCACCCAGCATCTTTCCGATCAGGCGGGCGCGTTCCTTGCGCAGGACTTCGCGCTGTTGCTGGTCCTGGGTGAGGTCGTAGTAAACTGCCCCCTCAATGATGGTCGTCTGGGCCTTGGCGTAGATGGAAAGCGGGTTGTCCGTCCACAACACCACGTCGGCGTCCTTGCCGGGCTGAATGCTGCCCAGGCGACCGTCGAGGTGGAGCAGTTTGGCGGGGTTGAGCGTCACCATTTTCCAGGCCTCCGCTTCCGACAGTCCGCCCCTGGCCACTGACTTGGCCGCTTCCTGGTTGAGACGCCGGGCCATTTCCGAATCGTCGGAGTTGATGGCCGTCGTCACCCCCACCCCCGTCATCAGGGCGGCGTTGTAGGGCACGGCATCCTTTACTTCCATTTTGTAGGCCCACCAGTCCGAGAAGGTGGAAGCGCCCGCGCCGTGCGCCTTCATCTTATCGGCCACCTTATAGCCCTCCAGGATGTGGGTGAACGTGTTGACCTTGAAGCCCAGTGAGTCGGCCACCCGGAGCAGCATGTTGATTTCCGACTGCACGTAGGAATGGCAGGTAATGAAGCGCTTGCGGTTCAGGATTTCCACCAGCGCGTCCAGTTCCAGGTCGCGGCGGGGGGCGGCGGCTTTGTTTTTGTCCTTGCGGCCGTTGTACGCCTGCCAGGCTTTCTCGTACTCCTTGGCGCGCGTGAAGGCGTCCACGAACACCTGTTCAACGCCCATCCGCGTTTGCGGAAAACGCAGCGCCGTGGCGGGGTTGCGACTTGACTGCTTCACGTTTTCGCCCAGCGCAAACTTGATGAAGCCGTCTGCCCCCTTGATGCGCATCTCCTCGGGCGAGGCCCCCCACTTGAGTTTCACCAGCGCCGACTGCCCGCCGATGGAGTTGGCCGAACCGTGCAGCAGCTGCGACGAGGTCACGCCGCCGGACAACTGACGGTAAATGTCGATGTCTTCCGAGTCGACCACGTCTTCCATCCGCACCTCCGCCGTCACCGACTGGGCCGCCTCGTTGATGGCTTCCAGGGCGATGTGCGAGTGCTCGTCAAAAATGCCGTTGGTCAGGTGCTTGCCCGTTCCGTCGATTACCCGCGCGCCCGCGGCGTTGAGGTTCTTGCCCACTTGCGCAATCTTGCCGTCCCGCAGCAGCACGTCAGTGTTTGACAGAATGCCCTCTTTTTGGTTGGTCCAGACCGTGGCGTTCTTGATCAGCAGCGTCTCCGTCGCCGGTTTCTGTTCGGTGCCGAACGCCACGAAGGGATAGGTTACCTTCCCCAACTGGGGCGGGACTTTTTGAGCGGAATCCTTTTTGACACCCGCCTGGAAAGGTTCGCGGAAAGTGGCCGTCCACTTCACGGGAGTACCGTCGGCCGTTTGCCCTTCTCCCTTCAGATTTTTGCCTTCTACGTAGCCAGTGAGGCGAATGCTTTCCTGCGGTTTCTTCTTGTCCGGAGCAAACACCATGGTCAGCAGGTCGTGGGAGCGGGTCAGTTTGGGGGTGATCTTCGAGGTGTCGCTCCCGGCAATCTGGTACTCGGGCGCGTTGGCTTTGCCCGTAATGCGCAGCTTCGCCACTGGTTGGCTGCCCACCGTCAGGTCGTAAGTCCCCCGAATGTCGGCGTCCTTGATGTTCCCGCCGACCACGTATTTTTTTCCGCGGATCCAGTTTTCGTGGATGACGTTGTCCGGACTGAACAGGTTATCCGACGTAATCAGGAAGTTCGCCAGCATGCCCTTCTGCAGGCTACCCACCAGGTTATCGGCCTTGATCAGGCGGGCGGGCGTGGTGGTGAGCGCCTTGAGGGCTTCCCGCTCATTCAATCCGTGCTCAATCGCTTTGCGGAGGTTGGCCATGAACTCAGCCTTGGTTTTAAGGCCGGCCGTCGTGAGCGAGAAGGAAATACCCGCGTTGGCCAGCGCCGCCGGGTTGGTGGGAGCCAGTTCCCAGTGCTTCATCTCCGTCAGGCTCACCAGCGAAGCGTCCAGCGGGTCTTCCACGTCGAGCGGCGCCGGGAAATTGACCGGCACGATCAGCGGGGCGCCGGTTGCTTTGATTTCGCCGATGCGCTGGTATTCATTGCCCGCTCCCTTGATGATGTACTGCACGCCGAACTCGTCGCCCACCTTGTCGGCGCGCAGCACCGAAAGTTTGTCGCTTACTTCCATGATCTGCGGCAACCCCGTCAGTTGGTTCAAGGCTTCGAGCGAGGCGTTGTATTCCGTCTTGTCCTTGGCTTTTCGGTACCAATCGGCGTCGTAGTACGCCTGGCGCAGCAGGAACACGGCCCCCATCAGGGAAGTGGGGTAATCCTGGGTGGAACTGCCTTTCTCGAAGGAATAATGGGCGGAGGCCTTGCCGTTGAGAATGGTCAGGTTGTCTTTCTCGTTCGACAAGGTCACCAACATGGAACTGCCACGGATGATGCCGTCCGGGGGATGGGTCAGTACGGTGCCGAAGCCGATTTTTCGCATTTCGTCCGCCTTTTTGGGATCAGCGTTGAACACGTCGCCCGCGTTGGTTTCGGGATGGATGGCCTGGTTCCAGTAGTACGGCCCTTTTTTCTTCGACTCCAACTGCGGTGGGCCGAAGAAACTGAACGCGGCCTTTTTCACCTCCGGCATCCCGTAATCGGCGTAAAGGTCAATCAGGGAGGGATAAATGCGCTTGCCCTTCAGGTCGGTGGTAACTACGCCGGCGGGAATCTTCACGTCTTTTCCCACCGCCTCGATTCGTCCGTCGCGGATGAGCAGCGTGCCGCCCTCGAGGGTGGTCTGGTAATCGACGATGATGGTAGCGTTGGTGAAAGCGTACTGCTCGGGTCGTTCATCGTACACGCCGTTGCGGGGTTCGGTCGTTTGCGCGCCGGCAAAACCAAATGTCCAGACCGTGAAAATCAGGGCAGTAAAGATTCTCTTCATTTTGCGGGAAGGATTTAGGCAGGTGGTTGTTTTGGTAAAACCCAAATATGCCGAATTTAAAGTAGGAAATTACGCTGAGGAGATAAAGAAATATTCGGTTCCCCGAAAGGAGTACTCCAGCAAACCCGGGGTTTCTCAACCCGTACGGTTTACCCCGGAAGTGGTAACGAACGACAAACGGACGGAAGCAAAAACGCCGGTACCAGCGCCCACGTCGGGGATGCGGGGTTTGGTGGCTACGCTGGCGGAAGTGCCCGTCGGATTGCTGATGGGGCATCCGACGGTACCAAACTTACCCAAGAAATCAACCGATCTTCTCCACCACCAGGTTATGGTTGGTGTAGATGCAGATGTCGGCGGCGATGTGGAGGCTTTCGCGCACGATTTCCTCGGCGGATAATTGGGGGGCGTGCTTTTGCAGGGCCACGGCGGCGGCCTGCGCGTACGTGCCGCCCGAACCGATGGCCGCCACGTGGTTATCGGGTTCCAGCACGTCGCCGGTGCCGGAAATAACCAGCAATTCATCCTTGTTGGCCACGATCATCATTGCCTCCAACCGGCGCAGGTAACGATCGGTTCGCCAGTCCTTGGCCAGCTCAATGGCCGCGCGTTTCATGTTGCCGCCGTAGGCGCTGAGTTTTTCCTCAAACCGCTCGATGAGCGTGAAGGCATCGGCAGTGGAGCCGGCAAACCCGGCTACGATCTTGCCGTCGAGCAGTTTTCGGATTTTCTTGACGTTGCTCTTGGCGATTGTGTTGCCCATCGTCGCCTGTCCATCGGCACCCATGGCTACTTCCCCGTTGTGGAGAACGCCGAGAACCGTAGTAGCGTGAATACTTTGCATGAAGTCTGATTTTTAAAGGAAATGGAAAGCGTGAAATGCGAAACAAAAGGTCAGAAGTAAAAGGTTTTTGAATTTCCTCCTACTTCTGACCCCTTACTTTCGACTCAATTACACCAGCATCCGCATCGGTTGTTCGAGCAGGTCCCGCAGGGTTTGCAGGAAGGCCGCTCCGCTCGCGCCGTCCACCACGCGGTGGTCGCAGGAAAGCGTTACCTTCATCAGGTTGCCCACCGCAATCTGGCCGTCCTTCACCACGGCCGTCTGCTTGATGCCCCCCACCGCCAGGATGCAGGCGTCGGGCGTGTTGATGATGGCGGTGAATTCGTCGATGCCAAACATACCCAGGTTGGAGATGGTGAACGTGTTGCCTTCCCAGTCCTTGGGTTGCAATTGCTTGTTTTTGGCCCGGGCGCCCAGGTCCTTCACTTCTCCCGCGATGGTGGAGAGCGTCTTGGTGTCGGCGAAGCGCACCACGGGTACCAGCAAGCCCTCCTCCACGGCCACGGCCACCCCGATGTGAACGTGGTGATTGAAGCGGATCTTGTCGCCCAGCCAGGAAGAATTGATTTTCGGGTGTTGCTTCAGGGCTATTGCCGCCGCCTTGAGTACCAGATCATTGAAAGAAATTTTTACCGGCGAGTATTCGTTGAGGCTGGTCCGCAACTCGATGGCTTGGTCCATGCGGATTTCCATCGTCAGGTAGAAGTGCGGCGCCGTAAACTTGCTTTCGGCCAACCGACGGGCGATGGTTTTCCGCATCTGCGACACCGGCACCTCGTCGAAGCCCTCCTGCCCGAACGCCGGTTGCGGGGCGGATTTGGCCGCGGACGACGGCGCAACGCCGGGCTGCGCCGCCGGTGGGGCGACAACCGGCGGTTCTGCGCGCGGCGGCGGCTGGACTGCGGGTTGCGTGGGGGGGGCGAAAGATTCCACGTCGCGTTTGACGATGCGGCCTTGTTCGCCCGTACCGGGCACCCGGGCAATGTCAATGCCTTTCTCCTTGGCCAGCGACTTGGCCAGCGGCGACGCCTTGACGCGCCCGTTGGACCCCACCGCCTCGGCGGGAACCGCCGATGGTTGGGTGTGGGTGGCCGGGGTTTCCACAACCGGCACGGCGGACGGAACGGCGTTGCCGCCGTTCAACAAGGCCTGGTAGTCGGCGCCCTGCTCGCCGACCACGGCCAATATTCCGTCCACGGCCACGGCCTGACCCGCTTCCACGCCCACGTAGAGCAAGGTCCCGTCTTCGTACGACTCCAGTTCCATGGTGGCTTTGTCGGTTTCCACTTCGGCCAACAACTCGCCCGATTTTACCGCATCCCCCACTTTCTTATTCCAGGACACGATGACACCCTCCGTCATCGTATCGCTCATCTTGGGCATGCGAATCACCGTAGCATTCACCTTCGCCGGGGCGGCGACAGTGGCCGGAGCGGGCGTCGCCACGGGAGAGGTGGGCGGCGGAGCGGGCTGGGTGCTAGCGGTCGTTGGCGCGGGCACTTCTTTCCTGGGTTCCTCCCCGGCTTGTTTTCCCCCCGAGGCCCCGCTGACGAGGCTTTGGAATTCTTCCCCTTTCTCTCCGATAACGGCCAGAATCCCATCCACTGGCACGGCATCCCGTTCCTGAGGCCCGATGTAGAGCAGGGTGCCGTCGTTATACGATTCCAATTCCATGGTGGCTTTGTCGGTTTCCACTTCGGCCAGCAAATCCCCCGACTTCACCGTATCTCCCACCTTCTTGTGCCAAGCCGCAATGACGCCTTCCGTCATCGTGTCGCTCATCTTGGGCATTCTGATTACTTCCGCCATATGGATCAAGTGTAAGTTGAAAGACTCCCAATTAATCGCGTCGTTAAGGTGGATCGCCTCTTCGTTCAAACGCCATCCTTGGTTTTGCGTTGCGAAAACCGCGATTGTCAAAAGTAGGCGTATTGTTGCTCTTATTCAAACAGTGCGCTTGACAATCTTCACCCTCGTTCGGCGACACCCCACCAACCCTGCGCCGAAAAAAACCGCAAAAAAATCCCGGAGGATTTATCCACCGGGATGCACGCGTGAAGATGGCTGGTGCCGTACTACACAACCGCTACTTCGGCTTGCCGCCCCTTTGTCTTGGCCGCAACCTGGGTTCGGTACGCTTCCTGACCCAGCTTTTTCAACAGCCGGTAGTGGGACTTCAAGGCGCGGAAAAATGTAGGACTTTCGATGTAAGGCACTTCGTGCTCGTGGGCAGTCTGCTTCACGATGTCGGAGATGGCGGCGTAGTGAATGTGGCAAATTCGGGGAAACAGGTGGTGTTCGATCTGCATGTTCAATCCGCCGCAGAGGAAATTGGCCAGTGCGCTGCGGCGGGCGAAGTTGGCTGTAGTCCGCATCTGGTGCACGGCCCACGCTTCCTCAATGTTGCCTTGTTGGTTGGGAACCGGAAACTCCATTCCCTCCACCACGTGGGCCAACTGGAAGACCAAGCCCAGCACCAGGCCCTCGGCAAAGTGCATCACAACGAAGCCAATGACGAACTGCCACCAAGTGAGGTCGAGTACGATCAGCGGCAGGATGATGAAAAGGAAATAATACACCGCCTTGTAGAAGAAAAGATTGAAATACTCAATCCGGGGGTGATTGGAATTGTCGTGCGGACCGATGCTTTTCTGAAAGAATTTTTTGAAATCTTTCCGGAATACCCACGAGAGGGAGGCCAGGCCGTAGAGCAGAAAAGCGTAAATATGTTGGTAGCGGTGGATTTTCTTCACTTCTTCGTCCTCCGCAATGCGAACCAACCCCGGGGCTACTTCAATGTCTTCGTCGTGACCGGGTATGTTAGTATACGTGTGGTGCACTACGTTGTGCGAGATGTTCCAGACGTACGGATTGGCACCAATGAAATTGAAAACAATGCTCAAGACCCGGTTCACCGTTTTGTTGGCGGAAAACGAACCGTGGATGGCGTCGTGGCAAACGTTGAAGCCAATGAAGGCGGAACACATCCCCAACAGCACAGCCAACCCCAGCATAGTCCAGGCACTGAACTGATTGGAGATAATCAGGGCGTACAGAACGACGAATCCCACCAAAAAGAAAACGGTCTTGGCCCACATGGCCGCATTGGCGTGCTTGGAAACTTTATTTTCCTTGAAATAGGCCTCTACTCTTTGCCGCGTGGCCGCAAAAAATTCGGATTTCTCCGCATCAACAAACCTAATCTTTTGTGACATCACGTGTTTTTTTTGGTGGTGTAAAAGGATGGAATTTATTTAAGGTATTTAAGCGGTAGGATATTCTGCGGGAAAGTCACGGGTCAACCGGAACCGCAAGGCAGAACAAATAAATGATATTTCAGGAATCGATACCCGACAAAACTATTGTTCAAGCTCGGTCAAACGTTGATCTGGGCCAGGTTGCCGTTTGAAATGGAACAGTTGCGGAGTCGAGCAACGGCCTGGACAAAAGGTTTGCCGGGCAGTCGTGTAATGCAATGTGCTCAAGAATTTTATGGTTAAGGATTGAGGGAATGGTAAACGAAGATGGCCATCGTTGCTCTGTAAACGCCAAGCGAAGCATTTTGTTGGAAGGATAAAAGAACAAAGTCCGTATTTTGTCTTACGTATTCCTACGTATCCGACTCGTTCAGGGTTATCCATTCGCGGCCAATCACCCGGGGGCTAAAATAAAGAAAACCTGAAATGCTTTGCAACCATTTCCCGGAAAATCGGCGAAAATGGGTCACCAAGTCCACTGTGCCGGGAAAAGACGCGGCAAAACACCCACTGGCCTCGCGTTGGGGAGGGTTGACCGGGTCGGCAAATCGGGCGGCAAGGGAGAGGAAAATCCCGGTTAATCCAGCTTCAGCACGGCCATGAACGCTTCCTGGGGAATTTCCACGTTGCCCACCTGGCGCATCCGCTTTTTCCCCTTCTTCTGTTTTTCCAGCAACTTTCGCTTCCGGGAAATGTCGCCGCCGTAACACTTGGCCAACACGTTTTTCCGCAGCGCCTTCACCGTTTCGCGGGCGATGATCTTCTGTCCGATGGCCGCCTGGATGGCGATCTCGAACATCTGGCGGGGCAGCAGTTCGCGGAGCTTTTCGCACAGGCGCTTGCCCCAGTCGTAGGCCTTGTCGCGGTGGACGATGGCCGAGAGCGCATCGACGCGTTCCCCGTTGAGCATAATGTCCAGCTTCACCATCGACGATTCCCGGAAGCCGATCAGTTCGTAGTCCAGGGAGGCGTAACCGCGGGAAATGGTTTTCAGCTTGTCGAAGAAGTCAAACACGATTTCCGAGAGGGGCAGTTCAAAACTCAATTCCACGCGGTCGGACGTGAGGTAAATCTGGTTTTTGATGATGCCGCGCTTGTCCATGCAGAGGGCAATGATGCCGCCCACGTATTCTGACTTGCTGATGATCTGGGCGCTGATGAACGGCTCCTCAATGCGGCTGATGAAGCTGGGATCGGGCATTTCGGAGGGCGCGCTCACGGGAAGCAGTTCGCCCTTGGCCGTAACGACGTGAAAACGCACCGAGGGCACGGTGGTGATCACCGTCATGTCAAACTCGCGTTCCAGCCGCTCCTGCACAATCTCCATGTGCAGCATTCCCAGGAAGCCGCAACGGAAACCGAAACCCAGCGCGGCCGAGGTTTCCGGCTCCCAGACCAGGGCGGCATCGTTGAGCTGCAGTTTTTCCATGGAAGCTCTCAATTCTTCGAACTCGCTGGTCTCCACCGGATAAATGCCCGCGAATACCATCGGCTTGACGTCCTCAAAGCCCCGGATGGCTTCCCGGGAAGGCCTTTCCACGTGCGTAATCGTATCGCCCACCTTCACTTCGCGGGCCTCCTTGATGCCGGAGATGAGGTAGCCGACGTCGCCTGCCTCCACCATCTCCTTGGGCTCCTTGGTCAGGCGCAGCTTACCGATTTCCTCGGCAATGTATTCCTTGCCGGTCGCCACGAATTTCACTTTATCACCCTTCCGGATCCGGCCGTTGAACACCCGGAAAATGACCTCGATGCCCCGGTAGGAATTGTAGGAAGAATCAAAAATCAGGGCTTGCAGTTCGGCTTGCGGGTTGCCTTTGGGTGCCCGGATGCGTTCGATCACCGCCGTCAGGATGTCTTCAATGCCGATGCCTTCTTTTCCGCTGGCGTGGATGATGCTGTCGCGCTCGCAGCCGATCAGATCCACGATCTGATCCTTCACCTCTTCGGGCATGGCACCGGGCAAATCAATCTTGTTGAGCACCGGAATAATCTCCAGGTCCTGCCCCAACGCCAGGTACAAGTTGGAAATGGTCTGCGCCTCAATGCCTTGTGAGGCATCCACTACCAGCAAGGCTCCCTCGCAGGCGGCAATGGAGCGCGATACTTCGTAGGAAAAATCCACGTGGCCGGGGGTATCGATCAGGTTCAACACGTACGGCGTTCCCCGGTGGATGTAATTCATCTGGATGGCGTGGCTCTTGATGGTGATGCCCCGCTCCCGCTCCAGGTCCATGTCGTCGAGCAATTGTGCTTGCATATCCCGCTTCTGTACGGTATGCGTAAATTCCAACAGACGGTCGGCCAGGGTGCTCTTACCGTGGTCGATGTGGGCAATGATGCAGAAATTCCGAATGTTTTCCATGGCTGTAGTTCCCGCAAAAGTAGCGATAATTTACCGTTTATCGTCTGGCGTTTGCCATTTGGCGTTTGGTTAAAACGTTTTTAACTAAACGCCAAACTCATTCCGCCACCATTTGCATCAGCAGGGCCGTGAGGTAGCCGCCGTAGGTGCCCACTGCGTTGCCCAGCACGGCCAGCAACACGCCGACTGAGGCGAGGGCCGGGTGAAAAGCCGCCGCCACGATGGGCGTTGAGGCAGCTCCGCCGAGGCAGGCCTGGCTTCCCACGGCCGTGAAAAAAAAGGGGGCGCGGATTAACCTCGCCACCAACAGCAACACGGTCGCGTGGATCATCACCCAGACAAAGCCCACCAGAAAGAGACTCGGGTTGGCGAAAATGGCCAGCAGGTCCATCTTCATCCCGATGGTGGCGATCAATACGTACAGGAAAAGACTGCCCAGTTTGGAAGCCCCGATCCCCTCCAGCCGCCGGGCTCGGGTAAAAGACAGCAGCAATCCCAACGCGGTGACCAGAATGACCACCCAGAAAAAAGGGGAAGTGAGGCTGAATTTCGCCAAAGCAGGCCCCATCCGGGGGGCCAGCACGTCCGCCAGCGCGTGCGCAACGGCGGTAACCCCGAATCCCACGGCCAGCAGAACCAGTAGGTCTTTCAGGGTGGGGTTGCGGACAATTCCTTGTTGGTAGGTTTCGATTTTCTTCCGCACTTCCTCAATGGCGGTCGCGTCCGCTCCCATCCGGGCGTCGAGTTGGTTGGCCCGGCCCGCGGCGTAGATCAGGACCGCCATCCACAGGTTGGCGGCCACTACGTCCACGGCGATGGCCGACGAGAAGAGCCGGTCGCTGGGCTGGAACACTTCCCGCAATGCGGCTTGGTTGGCCGCGCCCCCGATCCAACTGCCCGCAATGGTGGCCATTCCCCGCCACACGGCATCGGAACCGACGCCGCCTACCGCCTCGGGAGCAAACACCGACACGATCATGATCGACAACGGCCCCCCCGCTACGATGCCCAGCACCCCGGCCAGAAACATCAGGACCGCTTTGGGACCCAAACGCAAGATCGCCCGGAAGTCGACGCCCACCGTCAGGAAAACCAGACTAACCGGCAACAGGTAGCGCGAAGCCACCGGGTAGAGTTGCGAACGGTCGCCGGATACGATGCCCAAGGAATTGAGTACCGAAGGAATGAAGTAACACAGCAGCAGGGCCGGAACGTAGGCGTAAAATTTTTTAAAGAAAGGGTGTTCGCTCTGCGCGGTCGAAAAAATGAGCGCCAGTACACTGATCAGGATGCCCAGTACGACGGCGTCGTTGGTGAAAACGGGCGGGTTGCTGGCAATCATCCGTGGGGAGGAAGTTGGGAGGGGCAAGTAACGCAATTTTTGCCACCCGCACCCATGTCGGTTTCACCGGCATTCCGTCCGAGGCAACCAGCTAACCACGGATTGAAAATTTTAATTGCGCGTTTTGAACACTCGTTCGATTTTGGAATGAAATTTGTTTAGAAGATAAATAGGTTTAAGGTTAGAAATAAGAGGTGTATTGTTTATGCTTCATTAAAAAGACCCGTCTCCTTTGAGAGGCGGGTTTTTTTCGTTCCCGGTGGAACCGATAAAACAAAACAGGCAAGCCTCAAAGCGGGCTTGCCTGTAAACCTTACACTTCATCAACAAACTAAAAACCAAATAAAACCATTGCTTAATAAGCCTTTCGGCGCACCAGCTAATTTTATTTGATGGCTGTAGGAGAAGGAGTCGAACCTTCACGAAGCGGTTAGTTAGTCTTAGAGGACCAATTTTTCCCGGACCCTTCACCCCCGAGACAGGAGGGCACGTCTGCCAGTTTCATCATCCTACAATAAGGTAATCCAACGAAGCAACCCAACGCGACCCGGCTGCGTTCTCACTTAGGTTGATGCAAAACTAACAAAGGAGTTGATATATTAAAAATATTTTACAAAAATTTGTTAAATTTTACATCCTTTTAACAAAATACGTATTTTTGTTAAAATATGTTTAAATCAAACCCTTGCCAATGGACAAAAATTTGGAAATTGATAACATTGATTTCAAGATTCTGTCGCTGCTGATGGAAGATGCCAACATGCCCTATACGGAGATCGGCAAGAAAATTTTCGTTTCGGGCGGAACGGTCCACGTTCGCATGAAGAAGATGGAACAGATGGGCGTCGTCAAAGGATCCCAGTTGAACATCGATCACGCCAAACTGGGCTGGGACATCAGTGCTTTTCTGGGTATCTACCTCGACAAGAACTCGTTGTACGACGACGTGGTCCTGCAATTGGCTAAAATTCCGGAAGTGGTCAACATCCATTACACGACTGGCATCTACAGCATCTTCGCAAAAGTGATCTGCCGGGACACCCAACACCTGCGGCAGGTGCTTCACGACAAGATTCAGAAAGTCAACGGCATCCAACGCACGGAGACAATCATCTCACTGGAAGAGACCATCAACCGGCCCGTCCCTTTCGACCAGTTCTGAAAAAAGAGGCGGGAATGAACATTAAAAATGTATATTTGTTATTGACTGGAGCGTGCAAAGCACGCGTAGACCAGCAGACCAAATACGATTTGACCATGGCCAAGGACTCGGAAATTCTGGAAAGCATCACCAATTCAGACTACAAATACGGATTTGAAACCAAAATTGAAACCGATTCGGCTCCCAAAGGGCTCAGCGAAGACACGGTTCGCTTCATTTCGGCCAGGAAAAAGGAGCCCGCGTGGATGTTGGAATGGCGTTTGAACGCCTACCAGAAGTGGCTCACGATGAAGGAACCCAACTGGCACAGCGTCCGGTATCCCCAGATCGACTACCAGGACATCATCTATTACTCGGCTCCCAAACAGAAGATTAACCTCAACAGTTTAGACGAAATCGATCCCCAGTTGCGGGAAACGTTCGAGAAGCTGGGCATCTCGCTCACCGAGCAAAAGCGGTTGACCGGGGTGGCGGTGGACGCGGTCATTGACAGCGTTTCCATCACCACCACGTTCAAGACCAAGCTGGCGGAAATGGGAATCATCTTCTGCTCGATGAGCGAAGCAGTGGAAAATCACCCGGAGTTGGTACGGGCGTACATTGGCTCGGTGGTGCCGGTACACGACAACTACTTTGCCGCCCTCAACTCGGCCGTTTTCAGCGACGGTTCGTTTTGCTACATTCCCAAGGGCGTCCGTTGCCCCATGGAACTCTCCACCTATTTCCGCATCAACGCCGCCAACACGGGGCAGTTCGAGCGCACCCTGCTCATCGCCGACGCGGGCAGCTACGTGAGCTACCTGGAAGGCTGCACGGCCCCGATGCGCGACGAAAACCAATTGCACGCGGCAGTGGTTGAACTGGTTGCGCACGAGCGGGCGGAAATCAAGTACTCAACCGTGCAGAACTGGTACCCGGGCGACAAGAACGGCAAGGGAGGCATCTATAACTTCGTGACCAAGCGCGGCATCTGCCTGGGCGACTCGTCCAAGATTTCCTGGACGCAGGTGGAAACCGGTTCGGC
>JACMKY010000163.1 GCA_014379925.1 Cytophagales bacterium
CCGGATGGCCCTCCCAGTGGGCCTACCAGGATTACCTTTCCTACCTCAGCCAAAGCTACGGCAGCGGATCGTTCTTCTCCTCAATCAGCGGCATTCCCATCGTTCCCAACACCCCGCAGGTGCCCGATGCGCAGGATCCGGTCATTGCCCAGAAGCAGAAGGACTGCAAGGAGGTCCACGACCAGAAGATGAAAGAATCCCGCGACGCGGCTACTGAGAAGCTGGGCTTCTGCGCAGCGGCCTACGGCGGCGCCCAAATGAAACTCAAGAAGGAAAGAGGACAGTCCCTGTTGCTGCTGGTGTGCGTCTACTGGGTGCTCAACAGCCTTGAAAACACTCAGGATGTCATCCGGGCCGAATACAAGCAGTGCCACTACAACGCTTCGCATCCCTAACCTCTAATCCCGATGAAACTGACCGACAAGAAGTCTTTTCCTTTGGGCACCCCCCGCATCTGGCACACCCTCTACTTCGGGCTGATGGCCATCCTATTGGGACTGATGGTGCTGGCCCTGGTGCGGGAGGGCAGTCCTTCCCGTTTCCTTTCCTTCCTGCTGCTGATGGTCGTTGCCATGCACGTAGCCTTGTCGGTCCTCTCGGTACCCAGGCCCGAGATCCGACAAGCCACCGTGGAATTGCTGCTCACCATGTCAGTGGTATGGGGGCTTACCGAATGGCTCTCTTTTCCGATAGCCGCCTATACCCTTATGGCCTACGGTGGCGTGCGCGGGATCGTGTCTTGGTGGACCGAACGCCGCAGAACCTGACGGTTGTTTTCCGGCACAAAACACCTGTGGTCTTGCCGCAGGGGTTTTTGGCTAACGAAAACTCTTCTTGGATTCCATACTTGTCCGTTCACCCCTGCTTGTTGAAAATCATTTGGGGATGACGCGTCCGGGCCGGGGTGCCCGGGCGGCGAGGTAGGTACGGGGTCGACCATCAAAAAGAAAAACGCCGGGACGCTAGCCTTCTTCATCTGCGCGGCCAGCGTGCTCCAGCAAAGGACAGCCAAAACCAGACTTGTTGATTTCAATTACGGAGAATTCCTGAAGGAAGGCCACTGATATGAAAACAAATGACCTGAAGAATAAAACCAATGCCCGCCGAATAGGCTACTTCATTTTATGGTCAGGCATCGCCCTTAACGTGGCCGCCGGCCTTTGGTTGGAAGAACCCTTGCGGATGACAATCAAACGGGTCGCCGTCGGCCTTGCCTTCGGCGGATTGGCCTTCCGGCTGTTGAATACGCCCGCTGCGGAAGCTAAGGTGGACCTGTTTTACTGGCTTTCCTATCTATTGGCTGGCCTTGGCCTCGTGTGGTTGGTTTCCGTTCGTCCGGAGTGGACCGATGGGACAACAGTGCTGCTTTTGGTGGCCGCAGGATTTCTTCTTCTTTGGCCATGGCTGCTTACCTGGTTGGGCATTCGGAAAAAATCGTCTTCGTAGGGTTCGCCACTAATGCGCCGACGAGGTCGCCGTCATTGGCGGCTACGGGGTTTCCTACCAAGTGCTTAAGCGTGAATGCGGCCAGTCGGAGTTTGGTGTTGTTCGTTAAAAAGGCGGTCAGCTGGGTGCTGCGGCAAATTGGCAAGCGAAACCGAACCCTTCACCCGGCAGCCCTGGCCGTGGCGGAGCGAATGCCAACGCAACCTTCCCCCAGCACCAGGTGAATTGCCCGCGGTGCCCGACGGGAGTTGACCGATCCGAGGGTGGTGAGTCGGCTGCAGGCAAAGTAGGCAGTAGGCAATGGGCAAAGAAATGGGCAGTGGGCAGTCGGAACGCACCGCGGATTCCCGCCCGTGCTGCATAAAATTTGTGCAACTATTTTTTGGTAATGCAAAAATCCTTACCTTCAACGCCCCGCCCCCGACCGGGGACTGCGGACTGGCAACTCCCTTCTCACATTAAACCCCGATGACGATGAAAACCGTAGCGCACCTCCTCAAACACAAGGGAAACGACATTTACTCGGTGTCGCCCGACGCCACCGTGCGACAAGCCCTCGAAAAACTGGTGGAAAAAAACGTGGCCGGCCTGCTGGTCATGGAAAACAACCAGCTGGTGGGCATCTTCACCGAACGCGACTACGCCCGTAAGGTCGTCCTGAAAGGGAAGAATTCCCAGGATACGCTTATCCGGGAAATCATGACCGAGAAAGTCATCACCATCACGCCCCTCACGCCCATTGATACGTGCATGGAAATCATGACCCAGCGCCGCATCCGCCACCTGCCGGTGTTGCACAACGAAGCCGTGGTGGGGGTCATTTCCATCGGCGACCTGGTCAAATTCATCATCGAGGAACAGAAGCACACCATCCAGAACCTGGAAAGCTACATCGCCACGGGGGGATGAAAGTAGGGCGAGCATCCCCGCTCGCCCATTTTCAAGCGTGCCTTGCGTTTGGGCGAGCAGGGATGCTCGCCGGGGCGGCCGCCGCCTACTTGAGAAACAGCAGTTCGCGGTATTTAACTAGCGGCCAATCCTCGTCGTCGACGATCAGTTCGAGCTTGTCCACGTGGTAGCGGATGGTCTCGAAGTAGCTTTTCACTTTTTCGCTGTAGGCCACCGCCCGCTCTTCGGTATCGGCGAGGTTGTTGGCCACCTTGCGGGCTTCAATCATTTCGTCCACCCCGGTTTTGATGGTCGTGACGTGCTCGGAAATCTCCTTGATGGTATCCACGGTGGAGTCCGTATACCGGCTTTCCAATCCCAGTTCCTTCAACCCTTTCACGTTGTTGACCAGCTTATTCTGGTAGGCAATTGCCGTCGGAATGACGTGGTTGGTGGCCAGATCGCCCATCACGCGCGATTCGATCTGCACCTTCTTGATGTATTCCTCCAGGTTGATTTCGTGGCGGGCCTCCAGTTCCCGCTCGCTGAACACGTGGTTGCGGACAAACAGCTCCTTTGATTGGGGGCTGAGGTAGGCGTGCAAGGCCGGCG
>JACMKY010000164.1 GCA_014379925.1 Cytophagales bacterium
ACCACCTTCTTGTCGATCCGGATTTGTTCCTCAATCACCCGAATGACCACTGGCTGGCTCGCCCCCTGATCGATCAACTGGTTTTCGGCCGGTTGCGGAGCAAGCCCCGGCTGTTGAGAAGAATCTGCTGCATTGTCCATTGTTCCCTCCTCTACGGAACGGGAGCGAATAAGTTCGATCAGGATGGAGACGCACCGTATTTTTTAGTTTCCGTGGGCATTTTCCCGTCAGGTTGCCGTTTACGCGGGTTTTTTGCGTACATTTTTTCGGCCTCCGAAGCTGACGAACGGTGAGCGGGGTTGTTCAGATGGCTATTTTTCGGCCCGGTTGTCCGGGAGGCGGGACGTGGGCATTCAATTTCGGGTAGATTTGCGCAGCAGCCATGCTTTCCCTTACTTTCGCACTTTGCGCACTTAACCTTTCCGCCCTACCCGTGTACCAAACCGATTTAGCTGCGGCGAACGATTTCCTTTACCGGCTGATTTCGCGCGGCGCGTCCGCCGCCGCCATCACCTGGCTGGACCACACGCGGGTCCGTTTGTCGGCCAGCGAGGACGCCCGGCCGCTGTACCTGGCTTTCGGCCAGGCCGCCCGGCAGATGAGCAAGCAGCCCCTGCCGGTTACCGAGGAAGACGTGCGGCAAGCGGATGCCCTCCGGCGCGGGTTCAATCCGCAGCACTGGACCCTCCTGGAGGCGACCCGCGCCGTGCTCATACTGTCCCTGCCGCATTCGTCCGCCGAAACCTACCCGCAAACGCTGGAAACACTCTTCACCTCCGCCGACGTGAATGAACTGGAGGCCCTCTACGCCAGTCTTCCGCTGTTGCCCCACCCGGAATCGTTCCGGACCCGTTGCGCCGAGGGCATCCGTACCAACATACGCACCGTATTCGACGCCATCGTGCTCAACAACCCCTACCCCGCCGACTACCTCGACGAAGACGCCTGGAACCAGATGGTACTCAAGGCGGTTTTCACCGAACGGCCCCTGAACCGCATCCACGGATTTGACGGGCGGCGGAACGCCCGCCTGGCCCGGATGCTGTCGGACTACGCGCACGAACGGTGGGCGGCGGGGCGCGTGGTTACGCCCGAACTCTGGCGGGCCGTGGGCCCTTTCCTCGATGCCACCCTGGTGGAAGACATCCCGCGGTTGTACGGACAA
Organism: Cytophagales bacterium; assembly: GCA_014379925.1. Classification (GTDB taxonomy): domain Bacteria; phylum Bacteroidota; class Bacteroidia; order Cytophagales; family ES-bin-26; genus ES-bin-26. The sequence continues at coordinate 1,166 of JACMKY010000164.1, forward strand.
GCCGATTACCGGCAGCACGAGGCCGCTGCCCTAGCCTGTTCGGAGAGCGCATTGCCGGCCGCGAAAGCCCTGCTGGCCACCCGTCCCGACTTGCAGGCGGGCATCCAGAACGGGGAGTTGACCTGGCAAACCCTGGCGGAGAAACAGTTCGCCCAGTAGCCGGGTCTCGCCTACGTGCTTGCGGCCAGTGGTCCGTGACCGTACCGCGGCGCGAGTGGCGCGTTATTTACCTGTCCCGGTAATTTTACAATCTTCAATCCTTACAATCTTCGATCTTTATGCATTTCATCGATCCCCACATTCACATGACCTCCCGCACCACCAACGACTACGAAGCGATGGCCGGGGCGGGGGTTGTAGCCATCATTGAACCAGCCTTCTGGCTAGGCCAACCCCGCACTGAGTTGGGCACCTTCAAGGACTATTACAGCAGCCTGATCGGTTGGGAGCGGTTCCGGGCGAGTCAGTTCGGCATCAAGCACTACTGCACCATCGGCCTCAACTCGAAGGAAGCCAACAACGAGGCCCTGGCCGAGCAGGTGCTGGCGCTGCTGCCGCTGTTTCTCACCAAGGAAGGGGTGGTGGGGGTGGGCGAGATCGGTTACGACGACCAGACCAAGGCTGAGGAAAAGTACTTCCGCAGGCAGCTGGAACTGGCCATAGAAACCAACCTGCCGGTGCAGATCCAGCGTGACATATTTGAATCCAAGGTCGCGAAAGCGAGTGGCAAACTCCTGGGCCACATCGAAACTCAGGGCTTTGGTCATCTCTGCCGGAGCGATTTCAAGTCTCACCAGATCATCGTGATGGCGCACCCGGAATTCGCGAAAACCCAGTTCGCGCAT
>JACMKY010000165.1 GCA_014379925.1 Cytophagales bacterium
GCACTCACTTCAGTCGGTAACCAATTCTTTTCAAGAACCTTACCGACTGAAGCCGGTGTTACCTTCTTGGCCGCCACTGCATCCGTTTCCGGCCTCATTCTTAAATTTTCGAATTTTTGCGGCTGCTCGTCACCGCTATTTCTGCCCGAATTTATTCTCGAGGTACGCGTAGGCTTCGTTCAACTTCTGGGTGACCTGCTCCGCGTATTTCCGTTTTTGCTCGTCGTTCGCGTACTTATCGGGGTGATACGTCTTCACCAACCGTTTATAGGCCGCTTTGATCTCCGCAAAACTGGCATCTTGTTTCAACTCTAAGCTGGTGTAGTAACCCGCCTCTCTGGCGTCGAAGCTTTCCGCACCGGATGTCTGCTCGTTGCCTTTCGCGTCGGAATAATCCTCTACTTCTTTCCATTCGTCTTTCCCAGTCTGATCGAAGGGCACCTCCGTCAGCAGCCGGGAGCGAATGATGTTTTTAAGGCGTTCAAAAAACATGGCTAATGAGGTGTAATTTTATAATCCGGTGATATTTTTTCAAAAATAGTGTATATATTGACGTAAACTAACCGCACATACCCATGATACGCTACATCAACTACGCGTTATCAGCCATCCTAATCATGCTGATACTGCCCCTGGCTCCCGTGCTGGCGATAGCGGCCATCCCCATTGCTTTTGTTTACTTTCTGATTCTGCCGAGGGAGAACGCACTGAACAACTTTTCCTTCCGGCGCGTGATCCGGCGCATTGGATTCAAACCGCCCAAGAAGGCACTGGCTTTTTACGTCTGTTGGTTGTACTGCCACCTGGTGTTCCTGGGAGTTTTTTCCTCGGGCATGTTCAGGTCCGTAAATTTCTCCAGTTTCTGGCCCTTCAGCGGCGAAATCCAGGCCTACGACGTGACTGAGTTTATGGTCTACACGGGCATCCCTCTCTTCTGTATCCTGGTATTTGGTCTCTACAAGAATGACCTGTTGGACGAAGACAAACTGGAGTATGCCCACGAAGGTACGCCTTCCGTCCCCGCAACCCGTTTCTTCGGGTCCGAGCCGATGCGAAATCCGGAGCCCACGCCAATGATTGAACCCGTTCGGGAAGAAGCTCCGGTTAACGTGAGCCTGACCGCTTCGGCTCCGTTGGTAATGGAAGCACCGTCGCTGACCGCCGACAACCGGCACGAACAGCTGAGCCTCCTTCAACTGCAACAACGCGTGGACGTACTTGACGCGGAACTGCAAAGCCTCAAATCTGCGCTGACGGACCGGATGATGGCCAGCCGGTAACAATGACCATGGTCAAAGTGCCAGGTAATCGATCATGTGACCGGTGAATTGGGCGGTATTGTCGATGATTTTGCCGCCTCGCCGGAAGCCCAGGGCGCAGGCGCCTCCCGTGAAGAACACCCCCGCCTGGTAGTGGTTGCCTTTGTCGTCCTGCACGAAATCAGTGTATTCCTGGTACACTTTCGGATAATCGCCGTAGTCGCCGCCCGCCTCTTCCAGCACCTTGCCGAATACGTCCATGATCCGCACATTGGCTCCTTCCCGGCCGAACATCACTTTCTCCACGTAATCCTTGTAGCTCAACGGCACCACGTCGGTCTGCAGCAACAACGGATGAAACGCAAAACGATCCCAGAGCAGCTTCAGAAAACCCTTGGACTGAAAGAGCAGCGCGTAAGCCGGGTTGATGATGACTGCCTGACGTTTCTTCACGATCTGGGTCAGCGTGGCCGCCAGTTCCGGTTCGTCGAGGGCAATGTATTCCCAGGGAAGGAGTTTGAACCAAAAGAAAAACTGCTCGTAGCCTCCCTGCTCGTCGTGAATGAAAATGCCTTCCTCGGCCGAAAATTCCACTTCGTCCACGTACCGGATTGCCACCTCAAAACCCGCCTCGCGGGCCGCTTCGGCCAGTACTGCCACGTTGGTATCGTCTTCCGGGGTGTCGCGCAGGGCGGACAGCAGCAGGGCGGGCTCCAGGTCGGAATTCATTTCGCGCAGCGCCCGGAAGTTTTCCGTCAGTGATTCGTAAAGGGAATTGAACTGCAAGGACTCGTCCAGGTTGTTGGCCTTGAGGTGCGCCCACTGCACCACCGCCGTTTCGGGAATGCAAGTGGCCGTATCGGCGTTGAACTCGATCAGCTTGATGGGCTTGCCATCCACGCCGCCGCTCAAATCGAAGCGACCGTAGAGGTGAAAATGGCGGTCATCGTCCCAGGTAAGTTTGATCAGTTCGATGAGGTTTTCGGGGATGCCCAGTTCGGCGAAGCGCTGGTTGTCGATCACGTCCTGCCCCGTTTCCACGAACATATCGTAGAGTTGGTTGGCGGCATCGCGGTAGGCTTCGGCTTCGCGGCCGTTGAGGAGCACGACGTCGTTGGTGAGGTAAGGCAGTGTATCGCGGCCCAGCATCCAGCTCCAGTCGAGTTGACGAAGCTGGGCCTCGGGGGAGACCGGCAATGATTTGAGGGTGATCATGGGAGGAGGTTGAGGGGTTGGTAGGTTACCAGGCTGCCTTCACAGCCGGTCCGCCGGTCCCGTAATCGGTGCGGCCGCTTCGTAGGGTTACGAGTTGGCAGGTTTACCGGGCTGCTTTCGCCGATTACGGGACAGTTGGTCCGCCGGTAAGGCTACTTCGTAGGGTTGAGCATACAAGGATAGAACTTACGCAATGAAACTCACAAGTCGCTAACCTTCAATGACGTAGCGAGGGAGCGGTCCGCCGCCGCGGTTAATTCCCTCGCTACGTCATTGAAGGTTGAATAGCAGGCATTTATGCAAGGCATTGCGTAAGTCATAAAGGATTAAAAATTAGAGGCAGGAAACCGTGCTCTCTGTTTCCTGCCTCCAACCGGTAACTTGCCACTAGCAGCTTATAGCCTTCCACTATCCACCGCTGCCAAAACCGCGGGAGCGACCGAAGTAGCCACTGCGCGAGTTGGTGGGTGCGGTTGTCCGGGAACGACTCAGCGTCGTGGCATTTTGCTGGGAACGCTGGTAGGCCGCCGGGTTGGAATAATAAGCCGGGTTGGGCGGGGTACTCAACGAACGGCCCATCAGGTAACCCATTCCCCCGTAGAGCAGCAAACTGCTGATGCCGCTTTGGTGGTAATACCCTCCGTTGTTGTAGCCCTGGCCTTGGCCGTTGCCTTCTTCCCGCTGGCCCACGATCTGCTGGGCTTCCTCCAGGTTGAGCGTAGCGCGGCGACCGTCCAGGTAGGTGATGAACACCTTGGAATCTTCGGGATCAACGGTCTTTTCATCCGCGATCTTGAAAACTCCTTTCTCAGTCTCCTCAATAAACGTCTGAACGCCTTTGGTATAGACGGTTTCGGTTTCCTGTCTTTCGTCGCGGCCACCGCCGCAACCCTGCATCACGCCCGTACCACCGAGCAAGGCAAGGCTCAGGGTACCACCGATGGTAATGTCTTTCACCCGGCGGATAATGGCGTGCTTTCTGATTTGTACCATATTGATGCGTAGTTAAGTATGCTCCATTGGCCGCGCCACTGCGTCGGCCAGAAAGTTTGTGTACGAATGTACGAATTGTCTGGCTTTTTATTTGATTTGTATGTTAAGCGTACCGGAAATCAGACGGACGGTACTGGCATAGAAACTTCAATTCGGGGGATTATGTTCCCGTCGTCTTCGGGCCGGGCTGCGAAGTTCGGCAATGGCCAGGAACTCGTTGGCGGAATGCCGCCCGGGCGGTTGCGGCGGAATGCCATACCTTCGTAAACGTCCACTACCGCGCAACCCTACCAACGGTACGATCGGAATTCGGTGGATAAAATTAAATTTGTATAAAAATGCGGGGCTTCTTAATTGCATCCTTCTTCCTTCTTGCCGGCACCCCTCCGGCCTGCGCCCAACCCGACGCTCCCCGGTGGTTGCCCCAAACCAGCGGCGTGGCCGTGGGGCTGCGGGGGGTGAGTGCGGTAAGTAAAAAGGTGGCCTGGGTGGGCGGGGACAAAGGCACCTTCCTCCGCACTACCAACGGCGGCCGCACCTGGCAAGCGGATAGTGTGGCCGGCGCCTCGGAAAGCGACTTCCGCGACGTGCACGCCGTGGATGAAAATACCGCCCACCTGCTCAGTTCGGGCAATCTGGCCCGCATCTACAAGACCACCAACGGCGGTAAAACCTGGGCCCTGCGGTACGAAAACAAAGTGTTCGGCGCTTTCCTGGATGGCTTCGCCTTCTGGGACGATGCGCACGGCATTGCCTTCGGCGATCCCCTGGGCGGTCGGTTCCTGGTCGTGACCACGTCCGATGGGGGCGAAACCTGGCGGGAAACCCCGTTCTTCAACGTGCCGCCCGCGTTGCCCGACGAAGCGGCCTTTGCCGCCAGTGGCACCAGCGTGGGCGTACAAGGTAGCCGCCACGCTTGGTTCTGCACGGGCGGCGGCAAACAGGCCCGCGTGTTCCGCTCCCGCGACGCGGGTCTCACCTGGGAGACCAGCAACCTGCCGCTTACCTGCCACAGCCCTTCCTCGGGTGCGTTTTCCATCGCCTTCCGCGACACGCTTCACGGGGTGGTCGCCGGCGGCGATTTCCTGGCTCCCAATCAACCGCTGGACAACTTCGCCGTCACCAGCGACGGTGGCAAGACCTGGCAGTTGGAAAAAACGGTACTGCCCGTCGGGTTGAAGCAATGCGTGGCCTACGTACCCGGTTCGCGCCGTCCCGCCCTCCTGGCCACTGGCGAAAGCGGCACGGGCTACTCCACTGACGAGGGTCGGACCTGGAAAATTATTGCCGACCGCCGCCCCGACGCCCCGAACCGCCCACCCTACTACAGCATCAGTTTTTCCAGGGACGGCAAGGCGGCGTGGGCGGTGGGCGCGAAAGGAAGTATCGGCTCCCTGGACCGCTGATTACGCTGATGAAATGATTGAATGATTGCTGGGTGGTGAATGATTGCTGGATGGTGAGTGATTGCTGGGTGGTGAATGGCTACTGGGTAAGGGATGACTTGGACGGTGGGTAATTAGTTTGCAGGTAGTGAGCTGAGTTGGTAGACGGTCATTTTACGGCTATCATTGTGCAAATCCGGGTAACCAATTGATGGTCTGAATTAAAAACCATTACTCAAAACAGACGCTTTTATTGAACTTGCTCAGTGGTCAAACAAGAATACAAATATTCAGCGCTGACTGCCGCAGTTATTGGCTGCGCAATGCGGGTGCATGGTACGCTGGGCAACGGTTTCCAGGAAATAATTTATCAACGGGCATTGGCCATTGAGTTGGAGAAGCAGGGTGTGGGCTTTGCCCGCGAAGTAGAGGCAGCCATCCACTATAATCAGATAGAAATTGGCACCCGCCGGGTGGATTTTGTGGTGGAGGAAACCGTGCTGATCGAATTGAAAGCGTTGTCAAAGCTAGAAGATGTCCATCTGGCACAGGCATTGAATTATCTGGAAGCCTTCAATATGGAAATAGGATTGCTGATTAATTTCGGTTCGAAAAGCTTGGAATTCAAACGGATCACCAACGAACGCAAATTAAGAAATCAAAATAATCGCTGAAAAGAGCCCCTCGCAAGCATAAACGTTCAATCGCAAAAATCACCTCGGCAAC
>JACMKY010000166.1 GCA_014379925.1 Cytophagales bacterium
CTGCTCGGCAAACTGCCGCAAAAAAGAAGAAGCAGAAACAGAGACACCACTATTGTAGAGCATCAAGTCAGCGTTCATATTCTAATTAACCTATGTTACCCGGAGGGCAACCAGCCGTGGCGGAAAAAGAAAATACGGAATGAGGATTGACGCACCCGGGATTCTTTTGGTCAAGCGGCTTCCCCGGGGATCTTAGCAAGACAAGCCATCAGGCCAAAGTGCGTAAAGGAGCCGCAGACCGCAAGATAATCGGATAATTATTTGAATTTGTTCAGTAAATACACTCATTCTCAAAAACCAGTATAAATACCTGCCATCGTAGGTCCGCCGGAATTCGAACCGGCCGGTGGCTTGGTTGGGAGATAAATGGGTTAGCAGCTCGGCAACGGCAACCCTGCGCTTGGATATGCCGTATAATCCGGCACAATCCGCATTCACTAACCATAAACTTTACCACCCATGGAAGAGCAAAATAAGAGAGTTGTTTCCGCTTTGGAAGATTTGATTCAAGTTAACAATGACGGCAACCACGGCTACAAAACCGCCGCCGACGACATCGACAATCCCGCCTACAAAACCCTTTTTTACGGTTACGCCCAACAACGGGCGCAGTTTGCTTCTGAATTGACGCGCGAAGCCGAGTTGATGGGGCGCGATCCGGACGCGGGCGAAAGCATAATCGGTACCCTTCACCGCGGTTGGATCAACATCAAATCCGCCTTCACCAGCGGCGGCAGCGAAGCCATCCTGGGCGAGTGCGAAACCGGCGACAAGGCTGCCCTGGAAGCTTACGAGAAAGCACTGGCTGAGCCTTTGCCCGCCAACATCGAGAGCCTGCTTCGCACCCAGCACCAGTCCGTTCTGGAAGCCTACAACAAGATCAAAACGTTCAAAAACGTTTCTGCCAGCGCGTGAGCGGACACATTCAACGATACAGAAAAGGAAGGGATGGCTATTTGCTGTCCCTTCCTTTTCTGTATCGGCGCTACTTGGCTTTCATCACCAGCAGGGTATAATCATCCTCATTGGGATGGCCGTCCGCCCAGTCGTCTCCCAGCGCCACCAATGCGCGCACGACCTTCAGTGCGGACTGGCTTGCGTGCCGACCGAAAGTCTCCCGGATGGCGGGATAGTCCAGCATGACCCGTTCCCGGTTGAAGAGTTCGGGTAGCCCGTCGGTCAGCACCAGCAGGGCGTCGCCGGGATGCAGGTTTTCGGTGATGTTGTGGTACGGGGTGGGCAGCGTAGATCCCAGGAACGGGCCGCGCAAGGTGATGGTTTCCACCGCCCGGGTGGCGTGCCGGTAGAGGTGCAGGGGAGGCATGCCCGAGGAAGCGATCTTCATCTGGTTGTCTTTGATGCGAATGACGGTTACGCCCATGTACATGGCCCGAATCTGGAGGTTGCGGATTCCCTCCGAAATGCGCCGGAGCATTTCCACCACGTCGCACTGGTTGGCTAGCGTCTGAAAGTAACTCTTAACGGTGGCCACGATGATGCCCGACTTGAGGCCGTGTCCGGTGGCGTCGCCCACGATGATGGTGAGGGTGCCGTCCTCGTCCAGCTTATAGTCGTAGTAATCGCCGCCCACTTCCACGCTGGTCTTCATGTGAGTGGCCAGTTCCAGGTTTTCCAACTGGGGCGCGTGTTGCGGCAGCATAGACACCTGCAAATCCTTGGCCTCTTCCAGTTCCCGCGTTTTGCGCAGGTTGTCGGCTTCAATAATGGAGAGATGCTGTTCGGTCTTCCGCTTTTCCTCCATCAATTCCAATTGGCTCCGTTTGATTTCCTCGTAGATGGTGCGCCGCTCGGTCACGTCCCGAACCCGGATCAGGTAGTAGTTTTTCTTTTCCAACTGGAAAGCACTGATGGCTACGTTTCCCCAGAACCGGTTGCCTTCCTTAGTGCGGTACTCCTCCTCCGTGGTCCAATAACTCCTTTTCATCCCTTCCGCCGCAATGGATTGGTGGTTCTGCTCGGAGAAAGGGCCCGTATTGAGCAGGGGAACCGTCTGTCCGATGACGACTGATTTGCTACCGAGCTCGAACAAGGCAATGGCTTGCTGATTGCAGTCTTCCACGCGACGGGTGTCGGCGTCCAGCAGGAAGAGGGCATCGGCCGACGCCTCGAAGATGGTCTGCAGCAGCTTTTCGCTTTTCCGCAGTCGTTCTTCGGCGGCTTTGCGCTCGGTAATGTCGAGCACAAAGGCAATGCCGTCCTCCTGCATTCCCTCCAGGGAGGACGCGCCCAGCAGGATCGATATGCGTTGCCCGTCCCGGCGGAGGTATTCCTTCTCGTAGGGTTGGCAGTAGCCGAACCTCCGCAGCTGCTCGTCGGCCAAACGTTCCGCCTCCTCGTAGCCCGGCGGGGTAAGCCAACGCCAGTTGACGAGCCCCCGTTGCAGGTCCTCGCGCGAGTAGCCCACCATGTTGAGGAAGTAGTCGTTCGATTCGGTGATTGAGCCATCCGACCGCCAGTAGTTGACGCCCATCAGCCCCACGTCGTACAAGCGCCGCAGTTTGGCCTCACTGGCCCGTACTTTTTCTTCGGCCCGCTTGCGTTCCGTGATGTCGTCGATCATCACAATCCGGGTTTTTTGTCCGTTCCGAACGGGCAGGGCGTGCGAAATGACGTGGGCGTAAATAAGCGTCCCGTCTTTTTTCTTCAGTGTCCATTCCTTTTTTCGATCGGCCACCCAGTTGGCTTTTACCGCGTTCACAAACTGCCGTACCTGGGGAACTTCCCGGGAGTCCCCCAGACCGTCGGCTTTCCGGGCGAAAAATTCTTCCTTCGAATAGTTGAAATGAAGAATGGCGGCTTGGTTCACTTCCACGAAGTTCAGGGTGTCCACGTCGTAGATCCACATTGGCTGCGGGTTGTTGTCGAACATATCGCGGTAGCGTTCCTCGCTCTCGTGGAGTTCCCGTTCCGCTTCTTTCCGTTCGGTGATGTCCATTCCGGTGCCCATCATTCCAATCGGACTGCCCTGCCGGTCGTATTCTCCCACGCCCCGTCCCAACAACCAGTGGACACTTTCGTCGGGCCAGACAACCCGGAATTCCAGGTCGTAGACGGTTTTCTCGCGGAGGGAACCGGCAACGGCCTCGCCGAAGCGCGCCCGGTCGTCGGGATGAATCAAGCGCTGGAATCCCTCGAAACTGCTTTCGTAGAGCGATTTGAACTGGCCTTTTTTCAGCCCGTGAATGGCCTCCATCCCTTCCGACCATTTCGTTTCACCGGTTTGCACCTGCCAGTACCAGGTACCCATGCGGGCGGATTCGAGGGCCAGTTGCAACTGCTGCTGGGTTTGGTCCAACGTCTGGATGGTCGAACCCAATTGTTCGTTGCTGGCGGTCAATTCCTCGTTGCTGGACACCAATTCCTCGTTGCTGGTGGCCAACTCTTCCGTCAGTTGCTGGTAGGCCAGCGTGCGTTCCTGCACTTTCTCCTCCAACTCCAGGTTGGCTTTTTCCAACAATTCCAATCCTTCCCGCCTTTTCCGCATCTGCTCACGCAGGATTCCGAAGGCCCACAACAGCAACGCAATGCTGACCACCGTACCGGCCACGCGAATGACGCCCGCCGTTTCGTTGCTTTTCTGGGCCTCCGAGCGGCGCCCGGCGAGGATGCGACGCTCGGAGGTCGCCAGTTGCCGCACGTCGCGCTGAATGCGGTTCATGGCTTCCTTTCCATCCCCTATTCGCACGTAGGCGATGGCCGCCTCCAGCCCTTGCACGTTGCGGCGCTGGATGCTGGCGTTCAACTCGAAAAGCAGTCGGCGCACCGCCTTGCTGATGGTATTGAGCCGGGCTTGCCGAAGCGTGTCGTCGGGTCGGGCGGACTTTCGGAGCACGGCAACCAGGGAGTCCACCGCGCCGAGGGCCGAGTTGTAGGGTTGCAGGTAGGTGCTGTCTTTGGTGAGCAGGTATCCCCGCTGCCCGCGCTGGGCATCCTTCATGATGGAAATGAATGATTCGTAGGCGAGCAGGTTTTCGTTGCTCTGCCGCAGCTGCTCCGCATTGAATTGCAACAGCCGGGCGTTTCGGTAAGAAACGTACCCGATCACCAGAAAGAGCAGCAGGGACAAACCGAAAATCAAGGTTACGAAGAAACGCTTTCTTAGCAGCTCTTTTATCATAGTAGAGAGTAAAGTAGAATCAAGCGGGTTGGTTGGAGACGAACATCGAAAGTAAGTGGTTTTGAACAACATTTACAAAGAACGCGGAATTCGTGTTCATTCCTGGTTGAAAGAACGAGCATTCGTGCGTACCACCGCTTTTCGCTCAAATCACCCTTTCCCCGAACGTAGCCCGCACCGGACACCCGACCGGGATTTTTTATCCTCGCCAATAAGTCCTACTTTTGTGCGGCAAATAACCGCCCCTAATTATTTGCCCTATGAACTTAGATTCCTCCAAGTTCCTCTTCGAAGCCCTTACCTACGACGACGTTCTCCTGTTACCCGCCTACTCGGAAGTGCTGCCGCGGGATACCCGAACCACTACGCAACTCACCCGCAATATCCGGCTCAACATCCCACTGGTTTCGGCGGCAATGGACACCGTGACGGAGTACGAACTGGCCATTGCCATGGCCCGGGAGGGAGGCATCGGCATCATCCACAAGAATATGTCGGTGGAAGCGCAGGCAGAACAGGTTCGCAAGGTAAAACGCTCGGAAAGCGGGATGATTCTTGACCCGATCACCCTGGGTACCGAAGCCACGCTGGGCGATGCCCACCAGATTATGCGGGATTTCAAGATCGGCGGCATTCCGGTGGTTAACCAGGAAGGAACCCTGGTGGGAATCGTCACCAACCGGGATCTGCGCTTCCAGCGCGAACTTTCCAGGCCGGTGGTGGAGGTGATGACCAAACACAACCTGATTACGGCGGGGGAGAGCGTCGACCTCAGTCAGGCCGAAGTGATTTTGCAGGAACACCGGATCGAAAAACTGCCCATTGTCGATAAGAACTACAAGCTCGTCGGCCTGATTACCTACAAGGATATTCTCAAGAAAAAAGACAACCCCAATGCCTGCAAAGATGCCTACGGCCGCCTGCGCGCCGGGGCGGCCGTGGGCGTAACGCCCGACTTGCTGCACCGGGTCGAAGCCCTCATCAAGGCGGGCGTGGACGTGATTAGCATCGATACCGCCCACGGTCACCACGTTGGCGTGGCCAACGCCCTGCGCGCGGTGAAAGCGGCCTTTCCGGCCCTGGAAGTGATCGTGGGCAACGTGGCCACGGGGGCAGGGGCGCGGGCCCTGGCCGACGCCGGTGCCGACGCGGTGAAGGTGGGCGTGGGTCCGGGTAGCATATGCACCACGCGCATCATCGCGGGGGTGGGCATGCCCCAATTGTCGGCGGTTTACGAGGCAGCCAAGTCGCTGGCAGGTACTGGCATTCCGGTTATTGCCGACGGCGGCATCCGCTTTTCCGGCGACGTGGCCAAAGCCATTGCGGCCGGTGCCAGCACGGTAATGGTGGGTTCGATGCTGGCGGGTACGGACGAAGCACCGGGCGAGATCAGCATCTACGAGGGCCGCAAGTTCAAGAACTACCGGGGAATGGGCTCCCTGGAAGCCATGGAAGATGGTTCAAAAGACCGCTATTTCCAGGATGCCGAAGACGACGTCAAGAAACTGGTGCCCGAAGGCATTGTGGGACGGGTTCCGTTCAAGGGCAAGGTTTCGGAGGTGCTCTACCAGATCGTGGGGGGGTTGAAAGCCGGCATGGGTTACTGCGGAGCCAAAGACATTGAAGCCCTCAAGAAAGCGCAGTTCGTGAAGATCACCGTCGCCGGCGCCCGCGAAAGCCACCCCCACGACGTGCAGATTACCCGGGAAGCCCCGAACTACAGCCGGTAGACCAAGGAGAAGGCGGACCGTATCGGCAACAAGGCTGAGGCGGACTGACCGTCTAATTTAATCTCTGACACGCTCTCCGAAAGGACAGGGACGCCGCGCGGTTTGCTCATTCCGACCCGTTGCCCAACTTGCCTTACTCAGCGGAGGCTTTTTTCCGGAAAGTCAGGCGTCCTTCCTGTCAACCATCAGCCTATTCGTTCTTAATCCGCTCGATACGGACTACTGATGGATACGGATTTCACCCGTTTAATCACCCACCCCGGGTACTTCGCGTGAGGCAAGCTATAAAATTGATTGGGAAAGTCCTGTTGGTCATCTCCGCTTGGCCAGCCGCTGGCACCCTTCTGATGGTCGCCTTCGGTTCGTTGCCCGCTGCCTACGCCCAAAAACGGGTGGGCTCCGTTTCCCTTTCTTTCCAACCCCAAGCCAACGAACACGTGCAAAGTGCCTTGTTGCGAAACAATGAACTGGTCGTCTTTTCAGTCCGGGTGGACACCAAACGGAGGCAGAGCACGTTGCGCGGCTACGGTTTCGATCCCCAAGGCGGTACCTTGCGCTGGAGCCGGAACCTGGATTCGGTCAAGGTGGATCCGTGGCTGGCCGTCGCCGGGAAGGGGACCGTTGCGCAATCGTTCGACAACGCGGTCGCCTCCGGCCTGCGGGGCGACCAGGCCGTGCCTTTGGACTACCAATACTACCTGTCCTTTTCGCCCGACGCGGGCCGGATCCTGGCGTACGTTTACGACTACAGCCGGAAGAACCTGCTTGCCCGCGCCCTTCTCTTCGACGGGGAAGTCGGCTTGCTGCACCGCGAATCGTTGCCAATCGACAACCGGACGGTCAACCACGGCTTGGGTGTAAACCAGGAAGGCGACGTATTTATCCTCAACAGCAACCCGGAGGGTGACCTCCAACTGGAGGTCGGTAACCTGCAGACCGCCGAACGTTCCTTGCTGGAGGTGCCGGGCGGCAGTGGCGCGCGTCAACAATTCCTGCTCCAGTTTATTCCCGGGGAGGCCTGGGTAATGAATACCGTGGGCAACGCCGCCCTGCCGCAGGGAACGATGTTCACGCGTTTTGATCTGAAAAGTAAAACCACGGTGCAGGCCGAATACCTGCCTCTGCCCGAATCAGTGAAGGCGGCCGTGGCCGACGGGGGTGGCTTTTTGGAATTGACCGGTTGTCGGGTAAATTTCCGGAAAGAAGTGAGTATGTTGCTGGAGAAAAGAAACCTTTTAAGCGCTAGTTACGCGTATCAACCCCACGCAGTGAATAATCCGGCGAACTGGCGCGCCCGCAAAGCCGTCGTTCAAACGGGCAACGCCGCCGTGCTGACCTACGACACGCTGGGAGTCGTTCTGGACGAGCGGGTGATCCGACGGAATGAAAAGGTGAATGCCGAAGAGGTACCCAACGATTTCTCCTACGCGGTGTTTCCCCGGCCCGGCCTCGACCAAGAATTGACCACCGAAGGCAGGGTGATCCGGTTGGAAGCCAGGAAAGGTACCTTTCAGTTGAACACGTACTTGAATTCGTACTAACCCCGTCCGTTGCCCGCCCTGCCGTGAATTCAAAAGCGACTCTCCCCATCTACGCCGCATCCTTGCTGCTGATCGTAACCGGTACGGTGTTCACCTGGTTACACTGGCCCTACGGACACCTGCTCACCAACCTCGGTTTTACCCCTTACGTGGTACTCAAAATCTTAGCCTTCACTGAGTACCGATTCAGCGAGTGGGACTGGACGGATAAAGTCCGCTTCGCCTTGGCTTGGTTTCTGGCGGCAATGCTGGTGTTGCGCTACCTGAACCTGTACAACAGCGACGTTTATTTCCTGCTTGCCTTGGCCGTAGACTACACGGTGGGTCGGCAATTGTCGGTGCGGCGCGGGGATACGTAGGGACTGACAACCCGTCGGCCAATTTACCTCGTATCAATCCTCCCCGGATTCGGTTGACCCAAGCCAATCGGTCGCCAACCGTACACTGAACCGGAAAAATTCCTTCTCGCACCGGGCACTGAAAAATAACGGTAAATGGTACGTGCATTTTTTGCGCTATCAAAAGCCTGCTCGTGCGTCAAAATAATTCATATATGTATATATATGCGGTATGAGATGAAAAAAGCCGGATTCGTGGTTTTGAATCCGACCCTCAAACCGGCTCAAACCAGTAATAAAGTACACCAGAGTCTTTATCATTTTGTTAAGGAATAAAGCTTAACGATCAAAAATACAAAAAAATCTAGCTGATAGTTTGATATATTCACAAGGATTGGCTTACTTTGCTGCGAAGTAATTA
>JACMKY010000167.1 GCA_014379925.1 Cytophagales bacterium
GTTGTAGTTATCAACCAAGATACTTTACGATCCGACTCCCTACTGGTGTATCTGGCAACTTCCGCAATCGTCAGGCCCGAGGACCCAGTAAATCCGATCGATACGGTAAGCGCAGCCGCAGACAGTACAACTAAACGCTTCCCCGTGACTGCCAGCAAGGGTGGCATATCCAGAAAAAGAAGGAGTAAACTCGTGCTCGAACCCCTACCTTCGAATACGGATCCCGTTTTACCTAAAATTAGTGAAGCCCAAGTGGATCAGGATATCCGGGATTCAGTTAAGCTATCATCGGACGATTATCCGAAAAAGTTTCTGGGTTTAAAGCGCGGAAAGCGAATTAATCTGGAAAATACCTCTTCTTATTTTTTGGATTCAATTATCGTTCGAATCGCTTATTCAGCGAATAATGAAAAAATAAAAACAGAAAGAATGGTTTTTACGCACATTGAGCCCCGTTCCAGCCGTCGAATTGATGCCTCAACGGATAGTAGAAGAAAAAACATAAGTTTTACGATTGAAACGGTGCATCCTAAACTACCACCGATTCTGAAGAGGTGAGCAAATCCTACTTAGTCGACTATCAAAAAACTTCCTCTCTGAAAAAAAGAGCGAAGTCCGTTCGTCAATCCCAGCATCTACGGATGCATTACCACTAAACTATTGATTAAATATGGCCGATTGGAAAGGAATTGTCGGAAAAAATTTCTCACCCGAGGCGTTCGACAGTTATTGTCATACCCTCCAGTGGAATGCGTGGCGTCCTTCTTTCATGGTTTTGCACAACATGGGTTCCCCGTCGCTGGCCCAACGACCGCACGGGTTAACCAGTCAACACATGCAGAACCTGGTGGGATTTTACCGGGATGAGCAAAAATGGAAAGCGGGCCCTCATCTCTTCATCGATGACAGTCAGATCTGGGTTTTCACTCCCCTGACGGTGTCCGGTACCCATTCTCCTTCCTGGAATAAAACTGCGCTGGGGATTGAGATGCTGGGCGATTACGAGCGGGAGGCATTTAACACGGGTCGGGGATTAAAGGTGAGGAAAAATACGGTAGCGGCGCTTGCCACCTTGTGCGCTATTCTGGGGATTGATAGCCAAACGATGCGGTTACACCGTGAAGACGCGTTGACTACCCACGCCTGTCCCGGCAAGAACGTCCGCAAACTGGAGGTAATTCAGGATGTGCAGGACCTGCTCATTGCACGGCACGCTGGTGAGCATCCCATTAAGCCAGTTGCCTGAGGGTAGACGGGGCCGCCCGGCGGTTGAATAAGTTGTAGTTGTCGCGTGCTACGGGGTTACCACTGGCGACTACGGCTTGCTAAGCACCACTTCAACCCTTGATTCGCTTTTTTAGTAAAAGAATAAAACAGAAAAGCCCTCGCCGTTTTACGGGAGGGCTTTTTGTTAGGCTACCGATGCATTTTTAATCCCATCAACTGACTCACGGTTCCCAACCGTGCGCGCGCCCGAATCGGAAACGCCACCCCCATTCGTTGAAAAGCCGAGCCCGTCGGTTATACCGGTTGCTGGCTGCGCTTCCTCAAGGCGGACCGCTACTCCTTCTCCTTTTTGTCAATGATTTGGACGAAGGCGCTGCGCCGGGGGGCCGGCATCACTGAGTCTTCGCCCTTGATTGCTTTCCAGATCACCTCGTTCAAATCCAGGTCGGGGGCCGCGTCTTCCCAGGCTAGGTTAAATTGCTCCGACCTTTCGGCGCTCTTGTTCCAGGCCACATTCCGTTCTTCCAGGTCAACCTGCGCCGGTTGACGGGTGTAAGGAGTCAGGTCAGGTTTGGCGGTAAAACACGCGTACAGCGGCCGCGCGGCCGCATCGTACTGGCTCATAGGCGGCAGGCCCAGAATCAATTCCATGGTGCGCACAATGCCGGAGGTGGAGTACATTTGGTGATCCACGGTTCCCTTTTTGATGTAGGGGCTGATGGCAAGGGCCACCGACCGGTGGGCATCCACGTGGTCGGGACCGTTCTGGGCGTCGTCCTCGAGTACGAAAATGGCCGATTCCTTCCAGATCGGACTCCGGGAGAGGTGTTCCACCAGCATTCCCAGCGCCAGGTCGTTGTCGGCAACGGACGCCACCGGACTGAAAGCGCCCAGGAGTTGGCCGCTGGTGTGGTCGTTGGGCAGCAGGATCGTGTTGTAGCGGGGAACCGCCCCCGCCGCCAGCAGGGAATCAAAATCGTGTTTCCAGATCTGCACCCGGGTCGTGTCCTTCACGTTGCGGTCGAAACTCGGCGAGGCGTTGCACATGTGGCCTTCCAGTATCTTCACCCGGGGCTTTCCGTAGTGGGCGTATTCGCCGTAGCTCCGGTAGCTGATGCCGGCCCGTTGGCAGTAGTCCCACAGGTTGCCGTCGCGCGGAGAAGCGATCCGTTGGGAGCTGTCGCCGTTGCCGCCCCGGCGGCCGTAGCTGGTGGGCCAGGTTTTTTCCACGAAATCGCTCGCGTAGGCCGCGTTCGACCAGTTGTGGCCGTCGGCGCTCACCTCGCCGTCCACGTAGAAGTTGTCCAGCAAAACGAATTGGTCGGCCAGGGCGTGGTGGTTGGGCGTTATTTTCCGGCCGAAAAGGCACAGCGACGAGTCGCCGTTGCCTTTTTTCATATCCCCGAACACCTGGTCGTAGGTGCGGTTTTCCTTGATGACGTAGAAAACGTACTTGATCGGGGACTTTTCACCGGCCTTCAACGGAATGGGATGACCGGCTTCCCTTTTTTCGCGGTTTGGTTTGGTGGGATTGAAAGGCGTGTTGGCGTACACTTGTCGGCTGTAGGCTTTCAGCTGGGCCGCGTCGGGCTGGTCGATCACCGAAAGGGTGCCCTTGAAGAGTCCCCCGATGTACTGGACCGGCTCGTTGGTAATGCCGACGTGTTGTTCGCTGTTGTCGGTTTTCTTCACCGGTTGCGGCCCGCGGGGATTGGGCAGGGAGGAAAAGCCCTTGCCGTTGGCCACCAAAATTTTCGTTCCGATGGTCTTGAGGTTGGTCGGGTACCAGCCCACCGGAATGAATCCCTTCGAGCGGCTTTGGCCGGGGGTAGCAACGTCGAAAACCGCCAGGCAGTTGTTGTCCGCGTTGGCCACGTAGAGGGTTTTTTCGTCGGGCGACAAGGCCAGTCCGTTGGTGGTGGAGCCGACCAGGCGGGTGGGATACAGCGTAGCCGCGATGGTCTCGATCACGCGGCCGGCCTGGGCGTCGATCACCGAAACCGAGTTGTCGTTGGCATTGGCCACGAAGAGGTAGCGGCCGTTGCTGGTCTGGATGATTTCGTTGGGGTGGCTCGGGGTTTTGATCCGGGAAACGACCGTCCCGGTTTGAACGTCGAACACGGCCAGTTGGTCACCGCCCCACAGCGAGATGTACAGCCGGCTTTTGTCGGGCGAAAAGAGGCAGGCGTAGGCTTCGTGTCCCAGGTCGATCCGCCGGCGGGTATTGCCCGTTGAAAGGTCAACCACATAGAGGGCGTTGTCGTTTTTGGTCACCGTGTACAACGTGTTGGTCGCCTCGTCCACTTCGATTCCGGCCGGGCAGATCTTCGCGTCTGGCCAGGGTTTGCCCAGCCGGATGGTATCGGCCTTGCCCAACTTCTGGTTGCTGATCGGGTAGACCAGCACGACGTTGTCGTTGCCGCCCGAGGCGTAGAGCCTTTCTCCGTTGGCCGAGAATTTCAGGCCGTACCAGGACTTGGCGATTTCCTGCTCATCCAGCACTTTCTCCCCCACGGGATCAATGAGTTGGATGGTTTGTCGGCTCTGGCCGTTGTTGGTCACCGCCAGCAGGTTTTTGGCGGGCGACAACTGGATGTTCAGGGGCAGGTCGCCCAGGGGCAGCGACCGACCGGCCGGCGTGAGCGACCAGCCGTTGGGCAGCATCATCTGCGCCGCCTTCGATTTACCGGTCGGGGTTTGACTGCCCGGCTGATTCGGGGTCTGGCTGGCTGGCTGGGCCACGGCCCCCACGCTCAGCAGCCAGGCGCTGAACAGAAAAGATGTTTTTTTTGCGGAATGCATGGTCGGGTAGGTTTAGGTTGTCAAATGATTGGAAGCGTATGGGGTTAGCGATGCGAATGGGTTGGTGGTCCGGCTAGCCAGCACGGGGCGATGCGCGGGCAATTTTTCGTGGCTTAAAGTTCACAAGTGCAGATGCCGCTCCTTGAGAAACAGCAGCAGTTCGCCGGGCAAATCCGTCTGGATTACGTTGATGTGTTTTTTTTCCAGGAGCTTTTCAAAGCCCGAATTTTTATTTTGTTGCTCCATGCCATCGTATTTTCCCAGCGCATTCATCCATACCCTGACGCCCGCCTCCCGAATACCCCGCATCAAGGAGTCGCTGTAAAATTTATCGTCGGCGTGGATCACCGTGATGTAATCAAATTTCAGGATGTCTTCGACATCGGCAGCCGAATGCGCCCGGGGCATGATTTTAATTTGCTCATTCAAGGCGTGCAGTTGAGCCGTGTACTGGTGGCGGGACAAAAAGAAAAGCACCTGTTTCTCCATACCGTATTTCTTGACCAGCGCGTAGGTTTTCGCCACCGCTTTTTCATCCGTGAGTTTAAAATCAATGTCGATCATGATCTTTCCTTTGGTGAGCTGCAATGCCTCTTCAAAAGTAGGCACCTTTTCCGGAGTGGGTTGACCCTTGAATAACAATTGAAATTTTTTCAACTCGGCGAGGGTAAAGGAACTGACTTCCCCTTGGCCAGTGGTGGTCCGATCCACGGTTTTATCGTGCAGGATCACCAGCTCGCCGTCCTTGGTTTGCCGTACGTCAAGTTCGATGATGTCCACGCCCAGGTTGATGGTTTCCTGCATGGCCGCCAGGGAATTTTCGGGGTGTTTTTGGTGGGCCGATCGGTGGGCGGCCACCAGGATGCGCTCCGGATGGTTATTGAAATCATTGACGATGCTGTCCAAATGGATTTGCTGGGCATTGGCGCTGAAGGCAACAAAGAATACCTGCGCAATGAGGATCCTGCGCAGCAACGTTCTGGTGGATGGGATCATGGGCTTGCGGTGGTTTTAGTAACCGGCATTTTGGGGGAACTGAACGGTGGTAAGGTCAAGCTGGGATTGGGGAATGGGCCTCAGGGCGTGAAAATCCTTGATGTTGGCGGCCGCGTTCGGATTGTGTTTCTTCACCCGCTCCACTAGCTTTCCGGTCCGGGCCAAATCCATCCACCGGAGTGATTCACCACCCAATTCGCGGCCTCTTTCGTCCAGAATCTGGTCGATGTTCACGTCGCCGGCCGACAACAGGGGTACGGCAGTGCCCGGCTTGGCGGCCCGGCGTCGGATGGCGTTGAGAAAATCGGCGGCTTCCTGGTTTTTGCCCTGCATTGATAAGGCTTCGGCGGCCAGCAGGTACGTTTCCGAAAGACGGAACACGAAGAAATCCCGGAAACCGGCCAGGTCCTGGAAACTTGCCCGGGTGGGGTCGTCGTGCTTCTTTATCCCCCAGTGCATCTGATTGGTGTTGGGCGCAACGGTGGAAGCAATCCCCGGACTGGTTACCCACACCACCGTATCCCCGATGGATTTGCCCGCCGGCAAAGTAGCCCGGTTGTTGTAGAGCCAGCTGTACCGGAAAGTTGCCTCAAAACGGGTGTCGTTCGAGTGAAAAAGATTCCTGAAAAAAGCGGTGGGACGGAAACGCGTGTAGGGTCGTCCACCCTGGTTCAAATCCCGGGTAAGGCCGGCAAACTGGTCGTAAGCGGGCGTGAAGAACGCGTGGCCCTGGTTGCCGGAACCGTTGTTGAGCGGGTCATTGGCGTACTGGACGGCGAAGACAATTTCGGTATTCTGCTGGTTATCGTACCTGAAAACATCCCGGTAAACGGGTAGCAGCTTAAAGGGTCCTTCGTTGATCAACTGCTTGGCGGCACTTTCAGCACCGGCGTAATCCGCCAACAACAACCGGATTCTGGCCAGCTGATGCAGCGCGACCCCTTTCGTTACCCGGCCGTATACCGGGGTAGTCCAGTCAAGCTGCTGAACGGCAAACTCGGTATCTTCCTTCATCAATTGCCAGATGGTTGCTTTATCGGTTCTTACTGCTTCGGTATTTACGCCCTTGGTTTCGCGTTCGGTGAGTACCACGTCCCCGTACTGCAAGGTGAGCCAGTAGTAATAGTGCGCCCTCAAAAACCGGACTTCCGCTTTGTAACCATCCTTTTCCTTGGGGGGTAAATTCACCGCGTCGATGCGGTCAAGAACCGTGTTGGCGGCGTTGATGCCGGCGTAACAATCGGACCATACTTCGCCGATGTAACCCAGTGATGAATTCAAGGCGGGGGTGTAAAAGTCCATGGCCTGGTAGCCGCCGTCTTTCCCGTGCTGGAAAAGATCCGTACCCATCGTGGTCACCGTAAAGCCGGACTGTGATCCGTACAGCGTCCTCAGCTTGGAATAAACGCCGTATACCCCGTCACGGATGCCGGATGGGGTATTGAAAATCGATTCCGGGGTTGCCTCCGAAACCGGTACTTCATCCAGGCTGCAGGAGGAGGCAAGCAGCGCGATAAAGGCACTTACCACGGCTGAATATTGGTAGCTGTTCATGCTGGATTCAATTAAAAGGTGGCGTTTAAACCCACGAGATACATTTTTGTGGAAGGATACAATGCCCGCTCTCCGTTGGATTCAAATTCGGGATCAAGCCCCTGGTAAGCGGTAAACGTGAAAGGATTCTCTCCGGTAAGGGTTATTCGTAGACCAGTCAGGCGTAATCGCTTAACCAGGTTGTCGGACAAGGCATAGCTGAGGGCCATGTTTCTTACCCGCACGAAGCTCACGTCTTTGTAGGCCAGCGTTGAGCCCAGAAAAACACTTTCCTGGCTTACGTTGGGCCTGGGATTGTCGTTGGTGGGGTTCTCGGGTGTCCAATAGTTGACGTCCAGGTTGTTGTAACGGCCGGCCAGCCGGTTGTTGTTTTCGTACCATTGAGAATTAGTCAGGTAGTTCTGACGGGTATGTAAAACGATGGAAAACTCCAGGCCCCGGTAAGAAAACCGGTTGGTCATTCCCCCGGTCCATCCCGGTGAGGGAGATCCCAGGATTACCCGGTCGTTCGCATCGTATTTTCCATCCTGGTTGGCATCTTCAATCTTGATGATGCCCGGGGAAAAACCGAATTTTTGGGCGTTCTCCGCTTCATCCGTTTGCCAGATGCCGATTTTACGGTAATCATAGAATACATTGATCGGCTTTCCGATGAACCATCCGTTGCCCACGTCGTCCTTGCCGTTCCCAAAAAGTTCAGTGATTTTATTCCGGTTGCGGGAAAAGTTGAAATCGGTTTTCCACTGAAATCCGTCGGTAGAAATGAAGTTATTGGTCGATACCGCCAACTCCAGGCCCTTGTTTCGCGTGGACCCGATGTTTTCCAGTACGCTGGTAAAACCGGTACTGGAGGGAATGCTCCTTGGCAACAGCAGGTCCGTGGTGTTGGAAACGTAATAGTCGATTGCACCGACTACCCGGTTGTTCCACACCCCGAAATCAAGGCCCACGTTGAACTGTTTGGTCGTTTCCCACCGGAGGCTGGGGTTGGAAATGGAGCCCGGCAGAAAACCGGGGGCGCCACTGGTACCGAAAACGTAGGAACTCGAACTTAATTTACTGAAGGTCTGGTAGGGCTGAATTCCGGTGTTGCCGGTTTCGCCGTAACTTAACCGGAGTTTGAGGTCCGAAATCGTGGCGGCCGTCTTCAGCAACGGTTCGTCGGAGATCCGCCACGCCAGCGCGGCGGAGGGAAAGAAGCCCCATTTGTTTCCTTCCGCAAAACGGGATGATCCGTCCGCACGGCCGGTAACCGTTAATAAATACCGGTCTTTGTACTGGTAATTTATTCTGGCCGTGTAAGACAGCAGGGTCCATTGCTGGTAGTTGGTTCCTACGCCCGAAATTTCTCCCGCCGATCCCAGGTTGTTGTAGGTCTGCGAATCGTAAGGCAGCCTTCTCACGCTGGTACGGTCCGCTCGGATGACCTGATTCTGGTAGCTCTGGACCAGCGTGGTGGAGAGGGAATGGTTGTCCCCGAAGTTTTTGTTGAAATTCAGGATGTTTTCGACGGTAAGGGAAAGGGTGTTGGCATTGTCGACCCCGGCGGCCGAAGAACCGCCCTGGGTGTTGGTGGTATTGGTGCCGTAGAAATAACCCGTGTTGACAAACTGGGCGTCGGGGCCGACGTTTAAACGGTAAGACAAGTCCCTGGTGATCTGGTATTCACCAAACAGGCTGGCAAACACCCTGGTTTTGAATTGCTCATTGAGCGAATTTGCAATGTCGGACAAGGGATTCACCCGCTGGCTTTCGTCGTTGGTAGGCCGGAAGCGGATGTTGCCTTCCTCATCGTAGGGAACCCCCAGGGGATTCAGGCGCAACACATTGTCGAACAGGTCATTTTGGGTAAGCTGCTGTTTGGAACGGCTTCCGAACGATGACAATCCGAATTTGATCTTGTCGTTGGCTTCGTGGTCAAGGTTTATCCGGAAAGAGGCCCGGTTGTAGGCCGAGTTGCCGACGATTCCCTTCTCATCGAAGTAGTTTACCGACGCGGCAAACCGGGTTTTTTCTCCCCCGCCGTTGAGGGACAGCTGGTGGTTTTGCCGGTAACCGGACTGGTAAGTAAAATCCTGCCAGTCGGTAGACCTTCCCTGCGCGATGGATTCCAAACCGATGTTGTCAAAAATCCGGGTGTCATCCGGATAGCTTCCGTTCGCGGTGACCGTACGGTTTGCTTCCCTTCGGAGCTGCGCAAATTGTTCTCCGTTCATCAGATCCAACTTATTGATCACGGACGTAAGCCCGTAATAACCATCGTAGGCAATCCTCGTCTTCCCCGCACTTCCCCGCTTGGTGGTCAGCAGCACCACCCCGTTGGATGCCCGCGAACCGTAAATCGCCGCCGCGGAGGCATCTTTCAGCACTTCCACGGAAGCAATGTCGTTGGGGTTGATCTCGTTGAACCCGTCAATGATTGGAATGCCGTCCAGCACCACCAGCGGGCGGTTGTCCGCCCCGATGGATCGCTCGCCCCTGATTAAAATGTTAATTGCTGAACCGGGTTCGTTGCCGCCGTTGAAAACGTCCACCCCGGCCGCTTTGCCCTTCAGCGCCTGAATGGGATTGGTAACCGGTATTTCTCCGATGTCCTGGCTGCTCACCGAGGAAACGGCCCCGGTAACGTCGCGCTTTTTTTGCCTGCCGTATCCGATGACCACTATTTCATTGAGGTAGGTTTTTGCAGGAGCCATCCGCACGTTGAGCGTGGCAGCGCCGTCTTCCCGTATTTGAACCTCCTTCACCACCGGGCTAAATCCAACGTAACTGAAGCTCACCTGGTAACTACCCGGTTCGAGTACCATCTCGAACCTGCCGTTTACGTCCGTCTGCTGGACTTGCCGGAGGTTGTTTACGCTGACGATCGCCCCGATCAGGACCTCATTGTTGGTTGAGTCCCGGACCTCACCGGTTAGTTTACCCGGCGCTTTCTTCCCCACCGATTGGCTGGTTGGCCGACCCTGGCCGTTGTCGGCCACCGCCGGGTTTTCGGCGGGCGACCATCGCGCGTCCGGGGGCCGGTCGCCCAGGAGGGGCAACGACCAGCCGTTGGGCAGCGGGCCTTGGGCCGCCTTCGGGTCAGTAGCCGGGATTTGGTTGCCTGGCCGGGCCACGGCCACCACCCCCAGCAGCCAGGCGCTGAACAATAAAGACGCTTTTTTTGCGAAACGCACGGTCGGTAGATTTAGGTGGTCAGATCGGAAGGGCGATGCGAATCGGTTGGTGGTTCGACGGCGGCGTTTGCCGTCCGACCCGGGTAGAGTTGATGATGAAAATCTCTCGGCTTTCCGATGGCAACCAACTGTTGGGTAGGCCGGGTAACCTGGTATCTTTACGGGAATTGGGTGCAAAACCCGGTTTTACCGCTTTGCAAAGGTACCGGCCCGGAAGTTAGTGGGCGATTAGCCAATCATTAACAGATGGTTATTTCCTGGTCAGTGGTGGAACGGGTTGGGGGCTACGGGTGGCAAGCGACGCCCCGCGTGCGTTCCGTTCCAAAAACGGAACGCCCGAAAAACGAAGACGGTCAAACCCCGCGACCAGCAATCAACGGTTCAATCAAATCAACTACGATGTCCTTTTTATCCGACTACCCTTACCTCAACTACTAGATTGAAAACCACGGCTACATCCAACTGGGTGTGGACGACGAGAGTCCCTCCGGTGCTTTGCTGACTGTTCTGGATGCGGGGGGAATGTGCTGGGAGGACGAGGATTCCTCTTCCGTCGAAGAAGCCCTTGATCAGGCCGAAGCATACCTGCGTACCAAGGAGTTTCCGGAACGCTTTGGCAAGGAGGTAATCCGGAAAATTGAAGCTTCGAAGAAAAGCAAAAAATAAAC
>JACMKY010000012.1 GCA_014379925.1 Cytophagales bacterium
GCGGCCAGGGCCAGGATGCTCAACAACCGTTTTCGCGAACAATGCACCAGGGGAGAAGGATTAGATGGCTGAAGGAACAAAGTGCGGAAGTTGCTCCGTAGCGTCGGATGCAAACCTCTCGTCACGGAGCGTGAGATCGGACGGGCATGTGGTTGACAGTCGATAATTCATGGCAAGAATAAATCAAATAATCCGAAAGATCCCAGCCCAGACGGGGTCGCCCAGACGATCTTCCAACCCCTCATCGTCAACCATCCTAGTTCGACTGCGCTAGTTCGACTACGCTAGTTCGACTACGCTCACTACGACCTTGTTTGTTGTCCACTAATTAAATGTCGTACTTTCCCAGTCGGCGGTAGAGGGCGGTGCGGGTGATGCCGAGTTCCTTGGCGGCCTTGGTGATGTTGCCCTGGTGCTTGTCAATCACGCGCTGGATGGTGCTCTTCTCAATTTCGTCGAGCCGCAGGTCCTGTTTTTCCTCGGCCGACCGCAACGGGGTTTCCAGGGGGGAGAAGCTGAAATCCTGGGGTCGCAACACGTCGCCTTCGGCCATAATGACCACCCGTTCCACCGCGTGCTGCAATTCGCGCACGTTGCCGGGCCAGGCGTACTGCCGGAGCTTCTTCAACGTCGGTTCCTCGAACTGCAGGGGCGGTTTGCGGTACTTGGTGGCGTACACTTTGGCGAAGTGCTGCGCCAGCCGGACAATGTCCTCGCCGCGCCCACGCAGGGGAGGCAGGGTGATTTCCACCGTATTGATGCGGTAGACCAGGTCCTTGCGGAAACGGGATTCGGAGACCAGGTCGTGGACGGGAACGTTGGTAGCGCAGATCAGCCGGATGTCCACGGGGATGGGTTGGTTGGTTCCCAGCCGGATCACCTGGCGGTTTTGCAGCACGGTAAGCAACTTGGCCTGCTGGGCCAGCGAAATGTTGCCGATTTCATCGAGGAAAAGCGTGCCCCCGTTGGCGGCTTCAAACCGTCCGGCGCGGTCTTCGCGGGCGTCGGTGTAGGCCCCTTTTTTGTGGCCGAAAAGTTCGCTCTCGAACAGCGATTCGGTCAGCGCACCCAGGTCTACGGCCACGAAGGGCTGGTTGGCCCGCAGCGATTTGCGGTGCAGGGCTTTGGCCAACAGTTCCTTGCCCGTGCCGTTTTCGCCCAGAATCAACACGTTGGCATCGGTGGGGGCGATCTTATCGATCTTGTAGAACACCGCCTGCATTTCTTCCGACTCGCCGATCAGGTCCTGGTCGGGGCGGGCGGCGGCCCACTCCGAACCCGGCGTGCCCGCCGTTTTTCCGTTGGCGTTTCCCCGGCGCTCCTTCGACGGTTGATTGAGGGCATCGGCCAGGGTGGTCAGCAGCTTTTCGTTGCGCCAGGGCTTGAGCACAAAATCGGTGGCTCCCTCCTTGAGCGAACGCACGGCCGTTTCGATGTCGCCGTAGGCAGTAATCATCACGACGGCGGCCCGCGGGTCGTGCTCGAGGATTTTTCTCAACCAGTAAAATCCTTCGTTGCCGGTGTGCAGGGCACTTTTGTAGTTCATATCCAGCAAAATCACGTCGAACTTGTCGCGGTGGAGCAGGGAAAGCAGATGCTCGGGATTTTTTTCGGTAACTACCTCTTTCACCTCCGTTTTGAGCAGCATCTTTACGGCAAACAACACGTCGATGTCGTCGTCCACCACCAGTATCCTTGCTTGTTTGGGCAGCATAGAGGAGTTGATAGTTGATAGTTGATAGTTGGTGAACGGCGTCAACGGAGACGTTTACCCAAAAATACTGGAAAAATCCGATCCGGTGCGTTTTTGGGCGTGGTCGGCTCCCCGGCTTGGCGGCGATCAGGTTGTTGTTCACGGTGGTTCGTGGCTCGACTGCGCTCGCTATCGCTCACCATGACAACCATCCACCATCCACTCCCCAACTGTATGAAAGTGGACGCTCGTTGTATCGAAACCGAACACTCTGCCCGCTCGGCTTCCGGAAAAGTTTATAAAACTTTTTGTCTTTCAATGCTTTGCAATTCAGGCATAATTTTTTGTATACTTGTTCAATATTCAACCAACGTACTTTCGACAACGTGGATCGAGTCATTGTAAAAAAGAGGTGGACTACCCAGCGCCTGTTGCTCATCGGCGGAGGGATCGCGCTGGTGGCGTTGATCACGGCCAGCATCCTTTCCACCGGCGGCAACTCGAAGCTGAACGTGGATACCCAGAAAATCATGGTCAGTGAGGTGAAGAAAGGCACTTTCCAGGAATTCATCCCCATCAACGGGGTGGTGATGCCCATCACCACCATCTACCTCGACGCCATTGAAGGCGGTCGCGTGGAGGAACTCTACGTGGAGGACGGGGCTTTGCTCGAAAAGGGGCGGCCCATCATGAAACTGGCCAACACCGACCTGGAACTGGAGCTGGCCAACCGCGAAACCGCCGTCTACGACCTCATCACCAACATGCAGAACACCCGCAACCTGGCCGAGCAAAACAGCATTCGGCTGATGAACCAACTGGCCGAAGTGGACAATGCCCTCGTCGAGGCCGAGCGGATCTATACCATGAACAAGCAGTTGCACGCCGACAAGGCGATTGCCGATCAGGATTTC
Source organism: Cytophagales bacterium (assembly GCA_014379925.1). Lineage (GTDB taxonomy): Bacteria > Bacteroidota > Bacteroidia > Cytophagales > ES-bin-26 > ES-bin-26. The sequence goes on from JACMKY010000012.1 coordinate 2,608, forward strand.
AAGGGTTCCAAAAACTTGTACGACTACCAGCTCCGCCGGAAACGCCTCACCGAGCAGACCCTCCACCAGGACTCCATTTCCACCCGCCAGCAGATGAGGCAGATGAAAGAATCCGTGAGCCGGATGCAATCCAACCTATCCCTGATGCAGAAGAAGGCCGGCGATTTGGTAGTGAAGGCGCCCGTGTCGGGGCAACTCACTTCGCGCAACGCCGAAATCGGCGAGTCCAAGGCCCGCGGTCAACGGCTCGGGCAACTGGACGTGCTGAGCGGTTTTAAGGTGCGCGCCGACATCGACGAACACTACATCTCCCGCGTTTTCGCCGGGCTGATGGGCGAATTCACCTTCGCCAACAAGACCTACCCGCTCAAGATCAAAAAGATCTTCACCCAAGTGGCCAACGGCCGTTTCCAGGTGGACATGGAATTCACCAAACAAGTACCGGAGGGCATCCGCCGGGGCCAGACCCTGCAGATCCGGCTGGCCCTGAGCGACGAAACCCAGGCGCTGCTGCTGCCCAAGGGCGGTTTCTACCAGCAAACGGGCGGCAACTGGATATTCAAGGTCAACGAAGCGGGCAACAGTGCCTACCGGGTAGATATTCGCCTGGGAAGGCAGAACCCGGAATATTACGAAGTGACCGAGGGGTTGCAGCCCGGCGACAAGGTGGTGACTTCCAGCTACGAGAACTACGGCGATATGCAAGAGTTGGTGATTAAATGATTAAGCAGTCACAAGTCATAAGTTGTAATTCAGAACCCAACGCTCATAATTCAACCTTCATATCACCATTCGTCATTAATCATTACTTAACATGATCAAGATTAACAGCCTGGAAAAAGTGTACCGCACCGAGGAAGTAGAAACCGTTGCGCTCAACAAACTTTCCATGGAAGTCAAACAAGGCGAATTCGTGGCCATTATGGGACCCTCGGGCTGCGGTAAATCCACCCTGCTCAATATCCTGGGCCTGCTCGACGACCCCGACGGCGGCAGCTTTCTCTTCAACGGATTGGAAGTGGCCGGCTACAACGAGCGCAAGCGCGCGGACCTGCGCAAAAAGAACATCGGCTTCGTGTTTCAGAGCTTCAACCTGATCGACGAACTGACCGTGTTCGAGAACGTAGAGCTTCCCCTGCTCTACCTGGGGGTCAAATCGGCCGATCGCAAGAAGCGCGTAGAGGAAGTGCTGGAGCGGGTGCAGATCATGCACCGCCGCAACCACTTTCCCCAGCAGCTATCGGGCGGTCAGCAGCAACGGGTGGCCGTGGCCCGCGCCGTGGTCAACACGCCCAAGCTGATCCTGGCCGACGAACCGACGGGTAACCTCGACTCCACCAACGGCAACGACGTGATGCAACTGCTCACCGACCTCAACGAAGCCGGTACCACGGTTATCATGGTCACCCACTCCGAGCACGACGCCCGCTACAGCCACCGCATCATCCGCCTGCTCGACGGACAGGTGGTGATGGAAAACATCATGACGAATGGGTAATACAATGACGAATGATTAATGGTAAATGATCAATGAATAGTCACCCGCCCATCAATCATTCGTCATTAATCATTTGCCGTTACTATGTTCGCCAACTACGTTAAAATTGCCCTCCGGACGTTGTTGCGGCACAAGAGTTACGCCGTCATCAACGTGCTGGGGCTGTCGCTGGGCATCACCGGCGGGTTGCTGGTCTTCCTGCTGGTGAAGTTCCACCTGAGCTTTGATAACTACCACGCCAAAGCCGACCGCACTTTCCGCCTCGTGACGGACTTCCACTTCGACGGGGTAAGCCACACGCCGGGCGTGCCGAACCCGATGGGCAAGGCCCTGCGCACCGATTTTCCCCAACTCGAGCGCGTGGCGATGGTGAAGGGTACCAACAAGGTGTTGATCTCGGTACCGAACGCGGCGGGAAGCGGGGCCGCCAAGAAGTTTGCGGAAGAGGAAATGGTGGCCTTTGCCGAACCGCAATTTTTCGACGTCTTTGATTACCGGTGGGTGGAAGGCAACCCGAAAACAGCGCTGAGTGCACC
>JACMKY010000013.1 GCA_014379925.1 Cytophagales bacterium
AAGACAAATACTGAACTGCGGTGTAAAAAGTTTCGTAGCGGATGAAAAAATTCAGCCAGCCGTTCTTTACCTGGTAGGGAGAAAAGCCCAGCACGATCTCCTTGTCGCCCTCCATCGTACGCGCCATCTCCCGGATCCACTGGTTGCTCACCGGCCGGCAGTCGGCGTCGGTGAGCAAGATGGCTGCCTTGCGGGCCGCCTTAATTCCCAGGGTGAGGGCGAATTTTTTCGGGGTGATGTGCTGGGGCGTCTCGTTGACGCGCACCAGGCGTAATCTTTCGTGTCGGAGCGCCTCCAGCAACAAAAAATCGTAGCATTCGTCACCCGAACGGTCATCGACGACGATGACCTCGAAGTCTGGATAGTCCTGCTGCAAGAGCAGCGGAATGAGTTCCCGCAGGTTGTCCAGTTCGTTGCGGGCGCAGACGACCACCGATACGCCGGCGGAAAAATCCGGTTTGGGTTCGGCCGGGGCCGAGCCCGCCGGCAAAGAACCCCTCTCCCGGTGGTACTGGCCGGTCTTGGAGAAGATGAATACCAGGTAAACTAGTTGCATGCCCACGCATCCGAGGTACAGGCCGAGCAAAACAGTGATCAAATAAAAAAACATGACAAGGGGGTAGGAAACCAGCTGGCTAATCGAGCGAAAAGGTAACTACCTTTCCCGACAAGACGGAATCAAAGTGCAAGGAGGGAGTCGTCATGTAAGGATTAACCCGTATTTTTGCGGATTGGTCCGTTCAGGGTAGTCAGCCGTCGGGTCAGCAGGTTGATCGTTGATGGGCTGCGTTCCGAAGGGGTCGCCCAGACGGGGTCGCCTAGACGGGGTCGCCCAGACGAACCGGTCCGGCCACCGGTCCGGTGCTTTTCCCCGCAACGAATGATCTTTTCCATCGAGACCCAGGATACCCGCAGCAAGGCCCGCGCCGGTTTGCTCCGCACCGACCACGGCGACGTTCCGACGCCCATCTTCATGCCCGTCGGAACGGCCGGTTCGGTCAAGGCCGTCGGGCAGCGCGAACTGCAGCACGACGTCCGGGCCCGGATTATTCTCGGCAACACCTACCACCTTTACCTGCGACCCGGCTTGGCCGTGCTGGAAAAGGCCGGGGGACTGCACCGCTTCACCGGCTGGCACCACCCCATCCTGACCGACAGCGGGGGCTACCAGGTGTATTCACTGTCCGGCACGCGGAAAATCCGGGAAGAAGGCGTCACCTTCCGCTCGCACGTGGACGGCTCCAAGCACGTGTTCGCGCCCGAAACCGTCATGGATATCCAGCGCAGTATTGGGGCCGACATCGTGATGGCATTCGACGAATGTACCCCCTACCCTTGTGAGTACGGTTACGCCCGCGACTCCGCGGACCTGACCCACCGCTGGCTCCGGCGCTGTTGCGACCGCTTCGACGGCACGGAAAGCCGCTACGATTACCAGCAAACCTTGTTTCCGATTGTGCAAGGCAGTACCTACCCCGACCTGCGGCGGCAATCGGCGGAGGTGGTGGCGGGCTTCGGGCGCGCGGGCAATGCCATCGGCGGGCTGTCGGTGGGCGAACCGGCCGAGGAGATGTACGCGATGACCGAACTGGTTTGCGGCATCCTGCCCGCCGACAAACCCCGCTACCTGATGGGCGTGGGCACGCCGGCCAACCTCCTGGAATGCATCGCCCTCGGCGTGGATATGTTCGACTGCGTACTGCCCACGCGCAACGCCCGCAACGGCATGCTCTTTACCACGCAGGGCATCATCAACATCAAGAACGAGCGGTGGAAGGAAGACTTGAGCCCGATCGACGAGGAGCTGGGCGGCCACGTGAGCACGTTTTACAGCAAAGCCTACCTGCGCCACCTGATTCGTTGCGAGGAAATGCTGGGCGCGCAGATCGCCAGTGTCCACAACCTCACGTTCTACCGCTGGTTGGTGGAAGAGGCCCGGCAGAAAATCACCGAAGGAACTTTCTACGCCTGGAAAAGCATCATGGCAAACAAATTGATGACCCGGCTGTAGGAGTTTATGAGTAAGGAGGTTTATGAGTTTATGAGTAAAAAGTTGACACTTATAAACTCCCTTACTCATAAACTCATTCACTCCTAAACTCATTGACTCCTTTGAAGCTGCTTGACCAATACATCGTCGGTAAATTTCTCAAGACGTACCTGTTCGTGGTGCTGATCCTGGTGTCGGTTATCTGCGTGATTGACTTCACCGAGAAGAACGAAGACTTCATTCAGCACAACCTGGGGGCGAGCGACATTGTGATGGGGTATTACCGGCACCTGTTTCCCTACTGGGCCAGTCTGCTCAGTCCCATTACCGTGTTCATTGCCACCGTGTTCGTCACGGCCCAGATGGCTTCGCACACCGAAGTGATCGCCATCCTGAGCAGCGGGGTGAGTTTCCGCCGGATGATGGTGCCCTACCTCATCGGCTCGGCCCTCATCGGCATGCTCAACTTCGCGCTGGTGAGTTACGTCATCCCCAACTCCAACAAGGTGCGGATCGCTTTCGAACGGAAATACGTGAAAAGTCCCTTCTATTTTGAAGAGCGCAACATCCACCTCAAGGTGGCACCCAACACGTACGTGTACATGGATAGTTACACGAACGTGACCAATTCGGGCTACCGCTTCACGATGGAGGACATCGAAGGTACCACCCTGAAGCGGAAGCTGGAATCCGAACGCATCACCTGGGATTCGACCAAGCGCAAGTGGCAGATCGCCAACTACAAGCTCCGCACTTTCGAGGGCGACCGGGAAACGCTCTCCTACGGCACGGGAATGGACACGGTCCTCAACCTCAAACCCAAGGATTTCGACAGCAACTACATGCTCTACGAAACCTTCACCTTGCCCGAACTGGATGATTTCATCCGGGAGCTGCAGAGCCGGGGCTCCGACGGCGTGGTCACCTACCAGATCGAGAAGTACGTGCGCTTCACCAGTCCGTTCGCCATCATCATCCTCTGCATGATCGGGGTGATCGTGTCGGCGCGGAAGAGCCGGGGCGGAGTGGGCTTCCAGATTGCCTTCGGATTCGTGCTCGCTTTCGTCTACATCATCTTCTTCATTATGACCAAAACCATTGCCGAAGTGGGCGGGTTGAACCCGATTGTGGGCGTCTGGATTCCCAACGTCGTCTTCGCGCTGGTGGGCGTGCTGCTTTACAAGACCGTGCCCCGCTGATGCCGGCCTCATCCGCCACCCTCAAGGATTACCTGCACCTGCATTTCATTGTGGTGCTGTGGGGGTTTACCGCCATCCTGGGCAAGTACATCACCATCCCGGCCGTGGAACTGGTGTTTTTCCGCACGCTGCTGGCCTTCGGGGGACTGGGCGCGATGCTGTATGCCCGCCGGCCCGGCCGCGTTTCAAGGGACGCTCCGCCAACCCTCCCCCTGCGCGAAGCCGGCCCGCTGCTGGCCACGGGCACGCTGATTGCCGCGCACTGGATCCTGTTCTTCGCCGCCGCCCGCGTGGCCAACGTATCCGTTTGCCTGGCCGGCATGGCCACGAGTTCGCTCTGGACCAGCATCCTGGAGCCGCTGGTCAACGGACGGCGCATCCGGCCCCTGGAAATCGGGATTGGTTTGGTGGTGATGGCGGGCCTGTACCTGGTGTTCCACTTCGAATTCAACCACGCGTTGGGCGGGGCCATGGCCGTCGGATCGGCGATGTTGGCAGCCATGTTTTCGGTCCTCAACGGCGGATTCAGCCGACGGCACGACGCGTTCGTGATCACTTTCTACGAAATGGGCGGCGCCTTCGCGGCCACGGCCCTGTTTTTGCCCTTCTACGCGGCCTGGCTCGTACCGGATGGAACGCTGCGATTGATGCCTACCATCCTCGACTGGCTGCTCATCGCCGGGCTGGCCTTTGCCTGCACGGTGTACGCGTATTCGGCGGCGGTGCAGTTGCTGCGGCGGTTTTCGGTTTTTGCCATGAACCTGATTATCAATCTGGAGCCGGTATACGGCATTGGACTGGCTTTTCTCATCCTGGGCGAATCGGAGCGGATGACGACCGGCTTTTACCTGGGTACGCTCGTCATTCTGGTGGCCGTCTTGTCCTACCCGGTGCTGGACCGGCTGACTGCCCGGACGGTGGTGAAGTAAACGGGGTACGATAAACCGCAACCTTGCGTTTTGTCCTTCCGTTGTGGTTACCGTACACCCAAAAATCCGATCACTATGGAAAGCCAACCCACTTCATTTCCCCCGCAGGAGCAGGATAGCCAGCCGGGCATGCAACACGAGATGACTCCCAAGCCCCAGACCATCCGGGACAACTACCGGGGCAGTGACAAACTGCGGGACAAAGTGGCCCTGATCACGGGCGGTGACAGTGGCATCGGCCGGGCGGTGGCCGTGCACTTCGCCCGCGAGGGAGCCGACGTAGCCATCGTTTACCGGGACGAAGAGCGGCAGGACGCCGAGGAAACCCGCCGGCTGGTGAAAAACGAAGGCCGCCAGTGCCTCCTCTTGCCCGGCGACCTGCGGCAACCGCAGTTTTGCGAGGCCATTGTCGAGCAGACGGTGCAGCAGTTGGGTAAGCTCAACATCTTGGTTAACAACGCGGCCGAACAACACCCAGCCGAGAGCCTAGAACAAATCACGGACGAGAACCTGGAATCTACTTTTCAAACCAACATCTTTTCCTTTTTCCGGGTAACGCGGGCCGCGCTCAAGCATTTGCGGGAAGGCGACAGCATCATCAACACCACCTCGGTCACTTCCTACCGGGGCAGCGAAGAACTCGTCGACTACGCCTCCACCAAGGGAGCCATCACCTCCTTCACGCGGGCCCTGTCTAAGCAACTGGCCGAGAAGAAGATCCGGGTAAACGGCGTGGCCCCCGGACCCGTCTGGACCCCGCTGATTCCGGCCACCTTCGACGAAGAAAAAGTGAGCAAGTTCGGCCAGAGCGTACCGATGAAGCGGGCGGGACAGCCCTCGGAGGTGGCCCCGGCCTACGTGTTCCTGGCCTCCGAAGACGCCTCCTACTTCACCGGCCAGATCATGCATCCCAACGGTGGCGAAATTGTGAACGCCTGACGACCGCTGATTAAATGATTACGCTGACCACGCGGATTAAATGGACCGCTGATTAGGCGGATTAAATGATTACGCTGACAAATTAGGATAAATGCGTTTGCTCAATTTCTCTTTCATTGAATCATTTAATCAGCGTCATCAGCGGTCCCACGGAAGTTTTCTTCAGTCCCGGCGAGGACTGCCTGGGAGCCATCCTGGGGTTGTTGCATTCCGCTTCGGCCTCCCTGCACCTGTGCGTGTTCACCGTCAGCGACGACCGCATTACCCGCGCCATCCTGGGGGCGAAGCGCCGGGGCGTGGAGGTCCGCCTCCTCACGGACAACGAAAAGCTGTACGACGATGGCTCCGACATCCGGCAACTGGCCCGGGCCGGAATTGCCGTCCGCGTGGACAATACGCCCAATCACATGCACCACAAATTCGCCGTCGCCGACCGCCGTACCCTCCTGACGGGCAGTTACAACTGGACCCGCAGCGCCGCGCTCTACAACCACGAAAACATCCTGGTCACCGCCGAGCCGCGGGTGGTGGCGGCTTACGCGGAGCAGTTCGCTACGCTTTGGGAAGCAATGACGCCATTCACGTAGTTGCCGTCTGCAAACGGCGGCCAAGCAACCGGATGGGCGGTATTCAGTTCCCGAACGTTCCGTCGGGGAACGGATGACGCAATGGCTGCCCACCCCTGGTTCACATTTCGCAATCTTCCCGCGGAGAGGCTAGAAATTTCCGGCAATCTTTCTATCTTTGCCGACCCAAAATGGGGGACGTGTTCCCCCGACGGGGCGGCGCCCCACTTAACTACGGATTCACATGCCTGTAAAAATCAGATTGGCCCGCCGGGGCCGCAAGAAATTAGCCCTCTACGACGTCATCATCGCCGACTCCCGATCGCCGCGGGATGGCCGGTTCATCGAGAAAATCGGGACCTACAACCCCAATACCAACCCGGCCACCATCGTACTCAACGACGAACGGGCGTTTAAGTGGGTCATGGACGGTGCCCAGCCCACGGATACCGTACGGGCCATGCTTTCTTACCGGGGGGTGATGCTGAAGCGACACCTGCAAATCGGGGTGAACAAGGGGGCCGTTACCCAGGAGCAGGCCGATGCCCGGTTCGAGGAGTGGAAGAACCAGAAGGAAGGACGGATTACCGGCAAGGTGGATACACTGGCCCAGCAGAAAACCGACGTGGCCAAGGCCAGGTTGGAAGCCGAAGCCAAGGTGAAGGAAGCCCGGACGGAAGCCATTCGGAAGAAGAAAACGCCACCCGTCGCGGAAATGCCCGCCACCGAAGCACCCGCCGCGGATGCACCGGCCACGGAAGATACGACTGAATAGATTGTTTTTCAGCGGGTTACCCACCTCCTTCAACGGAAAAAGTGGGTAACCCGCTGGTTTACGAACTTTCCTTCATACCTGGTGTTCCAGGCTCAACCCGATTCTTTCATGACCGTTGAAGAATGCTATCAACTGGGCTACGTGATGAAGATGCACGGCTACAAAGGCGAAATCGTGGTTTTTCTGGACGTGGACGAGCCGGGGGAGTACGGTGAACTGAAATCGGTTTTCGTGGCAGTGAACCAGCCAAACGGCGCTTCGCAACTCGTGCCCTACGGGATCAGTCAGATCCGGGTGCTCAACCAGCAGAAAGCCATTGTCAAGCTGGAGGAAGTACATTCGGAGGAGCAAGCCGCTCAATTGAAGGGTTGCGCCCTTTACCTGCCGCTCGACCACCTGCCCGAACTGCCCGACGATCAATTCTACTTCCACGAGATTGTGGGCTACACGGTGGTGGACCAGCAACTGGGTCCGCTGGGAACGGTAAGCAACGTGTACGAGCTGGAACACCAGGACTTGCTGGCCATGGAGTACCAACGGAAGGAAGTGCTCATTCCCATCAACGACGAACTAGTGCTCGGCGTCGACCGCCAGGCGCGGCAAGTCGAAGTGAACCTGCCCGACGGCCTGCTGGACGTGTACTTGGCGGAGTGACGAATGGAACGAGAATTCCCGGTTATTCACCCAAGCTTGGATTTTTAGAACGAACTGCTTTACCGCCTAACCGATCAGCTTATGCCGGGAAGGGGTTACGGCAGATCGGGTAATGGTGCGCGCCCGAACCCAATTTCCGGGTTTCGTGCCCAACCGGCGACCGCCCAGCGCATTACCCAACAAAAGCGCGTGGTTCGCAGTTATGGTTGGAGTTTCACCGCCAATGATAGCTAGCCAGGCCACCCATCCACCCACCGCTTTAGCGTCACCGTTGCCGTTTTTCGATTTCACCATCGTGGGAGCCGGCGCCTCCGGCCTTTGGCTGGCTTTTGCCTTGTACGAGCAGGGGCTGTTGGAGAAAAATCTGCTGTGTGTGGCGGAAAGTGATTCAGCGAAGCAAAACGACCGAACGTGGTGCTACTGGGCTGATTCGCCGCTACTGCCCATCAATATGGTGAGCAAAGCGTGGTCATCCATTCGTAACCCTTATAACCCTTCGTCGCGCGACGATTTGTCGCCCTACACCTATTACCACGTACGCAGCGCCGATTTTTACGCCAACATCAAGCAACAGTTGAAGGGTTGTGCCAACATTACCTGGCTCACGGCGGTGGTAATCGGGCTGGAAGAACAGGACGATCAGGTGTTGGTGCAAACAACCCACGGCGCGTGGTTAAGCAACCAGGTGTTTACGTCGGCGCTGCCCCCTCAGGATGAACGGT
>JACMKY010000168.1 GCA_014379925.1 Cytophagales bacterium
CGGTGTAAGCAGCCCGGATAACGAAGGCGCCCTTGGAGCCCGCGTCGGCGGGGATTCGGGTGACGTAGCTACCCTGGGCGGGGAGCACCGTTCCCTTCGATCCACCGTCGAGGCTGAGGATGTACTTCACCATTTCCTTGGTTTGGTCGAGCGTCAGGGTCGGGTGGGCCGACATCACGTTCTCACCCCACACGCCACCGCCGCCCTTGATGACTTTATTGGCCAGGTAATCCAGGGCTTTCGGGTCGTTCTTGTACTTCTGCGCCACCGTTTTGTAGGCCGGACCGACCGATTTGGTCTCGATTCCGTGACAACCCCGGCAATCACTCTTCTCGATCAGGTTTTTGCCCGTCACGAAGGCAACCGACGCATCCGCCTGGCGGTGACCCTGGGCCACTTCAATTTGGTCAAACCCTTCCTTCATGTAATCCACGCTCACGGCTACCTGGTCGGGCGTGATGCCCCCCTGGTCGAGGCTGCCGTCTTCCTTGTCGCTCACCTTCACGGCGTAGTCGATGGATTGGTCGGGGAAGAAGAAGGTTTTGTTTCCCCCCGTCAGTTGAAAGGAAAGTACCGGGGGCTCGTTGCCCGCCTCGATTTCCGTCTCGGCGGTGGACGTCGAACCCCGGGGATCGGTCACCGTCAGGATGGCCTTGTAGACGCCGGGCTTGTCGAAAGTGATTTTCGGATTGGGCTCCGAGAATTTTTGCTGGATGCCACTGCCCTTGGCAAAAACGCGCCACTGGTAGGAGAGCTCATCCTGGTCGTAGTCGGTGGTACCCTTCGACGACAAGTTCACCGTGAGCGGCGTAGCACCCACGGTTTTGTCGGCGGCGATTTGGACGACGGGCTTGCGGTTGCCGCCGTTGTACTCGATCCGCACCAACCGGGCGTCGTCGTTCTGTTTGAACCACCCCGCTCCGTACTCCAGCACGTACAGATCGCCTTCGGTGCCGAACTGCATATCGATGGGATTGCTGAACTTGTGGCTGGGCATGAAGCGCTCCATCTTCTGGAAATTGCCTTTCTCATCCATGGTAACGGCCATGACCCAGCCGCGAATCCAGTCGTAGGTAATCAGCTTGCCGTCGTAGTAATCCGGGAACCGCCGTTTGGCTCCCTTGAAATCCTGCGCGTAGAAAACCGGTCCCGCCATGGCGTTGCGGCCCCCGCTGCCCACCAGCGGAAACTCCGGCGATTCGCCGTAGGGATACCAGATGTAAGCGTCGTTGGTAGGGGGCAGGTTCCGGAGACCTGTGTTGTTAGGCGAATTGTTGACGGGGGCCTTGGGGTTGGCCGCCCCGCCGGACGTGCTGGCCGCAAAATCGTACTCCCGGTACGGCTTGCTGTTGCCTACGAAGTAGGGCCAGCCGAAAAAACCCGCCTTGCGCGCCTGGTTCACCTCGTCGTGTCCCTTGGGTCCGCGCGTAACGGTGTCCTCGCGGGCGTCGGGGCCCACTTCACCCCAGTAGAGGAACCCGGTTTTCTGATCCACTGAAATCCGGTACGGGTTGCGGTTGCCCATCACGTAAATCTCGGGACGGGTACCCGCCATTCCCTTGGGAAACAGGTTGCCCTCCGGAATGGTGTAGCTGCCGTCGGATTCGGGATGGATGCGCAGAATTTTTCCGCGCAAATCGTTGGTGCTGCCCGACGAACGCTGGGCATCCCAGGCACTGCGTCCGGGCTGCTCATCGCTGGGGCTGTAGCCGCTGGAGGCGAAGGGGTTGGTGTTGTCGCCCGTGGAGAGAAACAGGTTTCCTTTGGCGTCGAAGGCGATGGAACCACCCGTGTGGCAGCATTCATCGCGCTGGGTAACGACTTCAAGCATCAACCGCTTGGACGACAGGTCCAGTTCGTCGCCGCGCATCTCGTAGCGGTACAAGGCATTAACCGGCTTGTCCCCTTCCGGCGAATAATACAGGTATAGCCAATGGTTCTTTTCGTAATTGGGATCGAGGGCCAGGCCCAGCAAACCATCCTCGGCCGTTTTCTGCTTGCCTTCCTTGTCGGGATTGTAGAGGCCACTGACCGGAATTTCGGCGATGACCTTGGTTTGTTGGGTGGCGGGATTGTAGAGTTTCACCTTGCCCTTGCGCTCGATAAACAGCACCCGTCCGTCTTTGAAGACGGCCAGTTCAGTGGGTTCGTCCAGTTTCTGGTCCAGCACCACCTTCGTAAACCGGTTTTCCTCGGGCATCCGTTCCGAGCGGACCAGTTGGTAGTCGAGCGGCCGGGGGTCTTCCCCGCCCAGTACGTAGTCGAGGCCTCCCCACAGGTGTTGGAGGTAGAGCGGTTCGGAAAACGATTGTTCAGTGTGGCCGCCCGCCGTGTAAAACGAGCGTCCCCCGTCGAATTCGTGGTACCAGGCAATGGGGTGATTGTCGCCGTTCTTGCCGCCCTGGTAGGTTTTTTCATCCAGCTTCATCAGCACCTTGATGTCGGGATTGATGGATTTGAAGCTGTACCATTCGTCTTCGCGGTTCCAGCGGTCGGGCAGCGAAGTGGTGGCCGGGTGTTCCCGGTTCACCACCTGGATCACGCCCTTCTGCACGTTGGGACTCTGGGGATGGCTTTCGAACCAGGCACCCACCAGCTTGTTGTACCATGGCCATTCGTACTCGGTGTCCGCCGCCGCGTGGATGCCCAGGAAGCCGCCGCCCGCCTGGATGAATCGCTCGAAGTCGTTTTGCTGCTCCTGGTTGAGCACGTCGCCGGTGGTGTTCAGGAAGACCACGGCCCGGTAGCGCTTCAGGTTTTCTTCGTTGAAATTGGCGGCGTCCTCCGTCGTATCGACCAGAAACTGGTGTTCCTTGCCCATTTTCCGGATTGCCGCGGTGCCCTCCCCAATGGAAGTATGCCGGAAAGCAGCCGTCTTCGTGAACACCAGCACCCGGGCCTCGTCGTTCTTCGACGAACACGACCAGAGCAAACCAGCCAAGCAACAGAGGGCCGTTAAGCGAGAAAATAAGGGTTTATACGATGGCGACATGGTAGTTTATTGGTTTGAATGATGAAGACGAACGTATCCCACGGGGGCCGATTCCACGGCGGCGGACGGAAGGGACACCCAACCGTTGTGAAGTCCCATGAAGAACGGCCGGAAGCCAGGAATGTTTGGGAAACGGGTGAGCCACCCCGAATTCAACGCGGGATGGCTCGCAATTTTGTTTCGCGCGAAACGCCAACCGGGATTTTCCGATGGAAGATCTACAACTCGCGAATGCGAATGTTGCGGAACCACACTTTGTCGCCGTGGTCCTGCAAAGCGATGTGGCCTTTTTTGGCTTTGCCGTAGTCGGGCATGCTGGCGAACTTGCTTCCCTTTACCATGGCTTCCCACTCCGGGCTCCAGAGCTGGTAATCGACCACTTTGGCGCCGTTGAGCCAGTGCTCCACGTGGCCTTTGTTGACCACCAGCCGCACTTTGTTCCACTCGTTGGCGGGCTTGGCGGGTTTGGAAGGGGGAATCAGGTCGTAGTTGGACCCGGCCGTGCGGTTGCCGTTTTTGCCAGCCTTGGCGTCGGGGTGACGCTCGTTGTCGAGGATCTGCATTTCGGGGCCGGTGTGGTACACCGCGCCGTACTGGGGTCCTTCCACTACGTTGTACAGGATGCCGCTGTTGCCTCCCTCGGCAATCTTCCATTCCAGTTCTAATTCGTAGTTTTCGTACTGGTCCTTGGTGATGAGGTCGCCGCCGCCCTTTCCCGCCAGCACCAGCGTACCGTCTTCCACCTGCCAGGAGCCGGGGAATGTTTCCTTCTTGAAGCCACGCCAGGCGTCGGTACTTTTGCCGTCGAAGAGCACCTTCCACGGGCCGACGGCCAACGCGGGCACTTCCGCGCCCAGTGCCCGGGAAAGAAAGAACGAAGGAGCGACCGGGGAAGGGGTTGTTCCCGTGGCGGCCTCCGGAATCGCCGGCGCCAGCAGAAGCGAGGTGGACAGCACAACCAGGGGAAGGCGCGTCAGTCGTTTGTTTGAAGTGTTCATACCAGATTCATTAAAAGGTTTGGGGTGTACAACGCGAAACTCAACCGAGCGCCGATCCGCCGAATTTACACCCGTAAGTTCCGGTCCGGATGGGTAAATCAGCGTGGGTTGTCCACACAAATGTAGGGAATGTCGCCAGGAGTTGCACCAGCCAGCCGACATTTGTTGTCACAAATAACCGGTTTCCTTGCATTTTCTTCGCTGAATTTCTAACTATGCTCCCCGAAGGTTTTGAAAAACAGTACCCAAACTAAACTTCATTCCATCCCGGCAAGTGACCCAATGAATACGACAGCAAACCGAAAAATGCGCATGGGCATGGTTGGTGGGGGCAAGGATGCCTTCATCGGATCCGTGCACCGGGTGGCCGCCGCCCTCGACGGCGAAATCGAACTGGTCTGCGGGGCCTTCAGCAGCGATCCGGCCAAGTCCCGGGCGTCGGGCGAAACCCTGTACTTGCCCGCCAACCGCATTTACGCCGACTTCCCCACCATGATTGCCGAAGAAAAGGAGCTGCCCGAAGGAGAGCGAATGGACTTCGTCTCCATCGTTACCCCCAACCACATGCACTTTCCGCCCGCCAAGCTGGCCCTCGAAAACGGCTTTCCGGTGGTGTGCGACAAGCCCATGACCCTCAACCTGGCCGAAGCCAAGGAACTGGCGGCTCTGGTGGAGCGGACCGGACTCTTGTTCTGTCTCACCCACAACTACACGGGTTACCCCATGGTGAAACAGGCCCGCGATATGATCAAAGATGGCCAGTTGGGCAAGCTCCGCAAGGTGGTGGTGGAATACCCGCAGGGTTGGCTCTCCACACCGGTGCAGAACAAGCAGGCCGACTGGCGAACCGACCCCCAACGCTCGGGCGTGGCGGGTTGCATGGGTGACATCGGCACGCACGCCGCCAACCTGGCCGAATTCATCACCGGCTTGAAGATCACCGAGATGTGTGCCGACCTGACCACGTTCGTGGAAGGCCGCCGGCTCGACGACGACGGCAACGTGCTGCTGCGTTTCGAACACGGCGCGAAGGGGGTGTTGCACGCCAGCCAGATTTCGGTGGGCGAAGAAAACGACCTCAACATCCGGGTGTACGGCGAAAAAGGCGGGCTGAAATGGCGCCAGATGGATCCCAACACCCTGATTGCCACGCATCTGGACGGTCCCCAGCAAACCCTTCGGACGGGGGTGAATCCCTTGTCGGAAGCCACCCAGAAGCACATTCGCATTCCGCCGCCGGGCCACCCGGAAGGCTACCTGGAAGCGTTCGGCAACCTGTACCGCAACTTCGCCCGCACCCTGCGCAGCCGGCTCAAGGGCGAAACGCCCGACCCGATCTACACCGACTTCCCCACGGCCCGCGATGGTGTGCGCGGCATGGCCTTCATCGAAACGGTGGTGGCCGCCAGCCAAAGCGGGGAGAAGTGGATGCGGATGAAGGAGTAGGTGAATGTCGAATGTCCAACAAGGAACTTCGACATTCCCTTCCCTTCCTTCGACATTCTCTCCCCTTCACTCCGATTTCCGGCCCTTCTTTTTCTTCTCCGTGCTCGGCGGTGAAGCGGGCGCGGGCCTTCCCTGGGCGGCAGACCCGGCCGGTTTTTCGCCCACCGTGGCAGCGGCCGCCGGTACCGGGCTGCCCTCCTTGTCCAGTTCCACCAGTTCGTAACCCAGCCGCTCCAGGCCCGGTTTCACCAGTTGCTTGTCGCCCACGACGGTGATGAGCATCCGGTCGACCGGCAGGCGTTTCTTGGCCAGCGCGTCAATCTCGGCCTTGGTGATCCGGCGGAGGATTTCGTTTTGTCGCTCTACAAAATCGCGCGGCAGGTCGTATTTGATGATCTGCTCGAGGAAAATGGCCTTCTGGAAAGGAGTTTCGTACTTCAACGCGTCCCGCTGGCCGATGGAACTCTTCAGAAAAGCCAGTTCCGAATCGGTGATCCCGGCCTGGCCGTACCGGGTGATTTCCTTGACGAATTCCACCACCGAACTGTCGGTCGTGTTGGCCTTCACCCCCGCCTGGGCCGTGAAAGGGCCGGGCGTACCGGTACTGCTGAAGCCCGATCTTGCCCCGTAGGTGTAGCCCTTGTCTTCGCGCAAGTTGAGGTTAATCCGGCTGTTAAAGGCCCCCCCGAGCACGTAATTCATCAGGCCGAGCTGGTAGTATTCCCCGGTGGCGTCGAAGGGTAAGTCGGTCAGGTAGCCGACGCGGATCTCCGATTGGGCGGCTTTTTCCTTGTCCACCAGGTAGATGCGCGTTTTGCCCGCGGGATTGGCCACCGCAACGGTTGGAATGGCTACGTTCCGGGCTTCCCACTGGTTCAAAAAGGCCAGTTTGGGAATGACCTCCGCCTGCTCCACATCCCCCACGATCACCAGGTTGGTGACGGAGGGAGAGAAGTATTTTTGGTAGAAAGCTTTGACGTCTTCGGGCGTGATGCGCCCCACCGTCTCGGTGGTGCCACTGACCGGAACGGCCCGGACGTTCTTCTCCCCGTACAGAAGCCGGTTGTATACCTTGTTGGCAATGGCCGTCGGCTGGGTGTTCTGGTTGGCGATGCCTTCCAGTTGCTGTTTCTTGAGGCGTTCGAAATCTTCCGGGGCGAACCGGGGGCGGTACAGTCTTTCCGCCAGCAACCCCAACGTGGCGTCCAGGTTCTTGGTCAGCGATTGCACGAAGACGGTCATTTCTTCCGTGCCCGCCGAAACGGAAATGCGGCTGCCCAGCTTCTCCAATTGGTTGCTCATCTCCTCCGTGGAATACTTCTCCGTCGCCTCGTTCAGCAAAGCGGCCGTCAGCTGGGCGATGCCGGCCTTGGCCGGGTCGTTGGCCGAAAGCAGGTGACCGCCCTTCACCGAGAAAAGCATGGTAACGGTGGGGATCTCGTCGTTCTTGGCCCCGATGACCTTCAGGCCGTTGGCCAACGTGTCGGTCCAGAAAGGCGGCACCTTCACGACCGGGTTGGCACCGGGGGCCGGCTTCTGGCGGCGGTCAAACGCGTCGGTGGGTTTGAGGTACTTCAGGCCAGCGTAACCGTAATCCGGCGCCCGGTAACCCTCCGCGGCGAGAACGTAGTTGTCGACCGCCGCCACCTGCTCCGGCTTCCCCTTGGGATATACGCTGAGAATAACCGCTTTTTTGCCTTTGATGTACTGGCTGTAGACCCGCATCACGTCCGCTTTCGTGACGGCCTGGTAGCGCTTCAGTTCGCGGGGCAAGGAATTGGGGTTTCCCGTAAACGTCTGATAGGCGGCTAGTTGAGATACCTTGCCCGGTACGCTTGACAAGCCCCCGATCAGGTCCGCCTCGAAGGTTGCCTGGTAGCGGGCAAGGTCATCGTCGGTCACGCCCCGCTTTTCGAACTCGGCCAACGTACGGCGAACGATCGCTTCCGTGCTGTCGAGCCGCGTGTCCGGAAAAGCCAGCACATTGAAGGTGAATTCACCGGCCAGCTCGGTGGCGGGATGAGATGCACTGGCCTGGGTCGCCTGCTGGGTCTTCACCAGGTTTTTGTAGAACAGCGCGTTCTTTCCCCCGCCGAGGATGTCGGCCAGCAAGTCCAGGGGCGCTTCGTCGGGGTGGTAGTTGGGCACCGTGGGAAACACCATCCGCAGCATCGGAAAGCGAACGTTGTCCTCGTAGGATACGTAGCGGTCCTTTTGGAGTACGGGCGTGGGCACCTTCGTCTTGGCAACGGCGGGCCCCTTCGGAATGGAGCCGAAATACTTCTCCACCAACCGAACGGTTTCCCGGGTGTTCACGTCGCCCCCGATGGTGACGACGGCGTTGTTGGGCCCGTACCAGCGCAGGAAAAAGTTTTTCAAGTCATCCACGTTGCCGCGGTCCAGGTCTACCAGGTAGCCAATGGTCAGCCACGAATACGGGTGGCCGTAGGGATACAGGTTTTTGGCGGTGTATTCGCTCGCCAGGCCGTAGGGACGGTTATCGTAGTTCTGGCCGCGCTCGTTCTTGACGGTGGCCCGTTGAATTTCGAATTTTTTCTGCGTTACCGCATCCAGCAGAAAACCCATGCGGTCGGCTTCGAGCCACAGCGCCCGTTCCAATTGGTTGCTGGGCAGGGTTTCGTAGTAGTTGGTGCGGTCGCGGTTGGTGGAACCGTTCAGCGTACCGCCCGATTCGGTCACGATCTTGAAGTGTTCCTCGTCGGCCACGTGGTCGGAGCCCTGGAACATCATGTGTTCGAAGAAGTGGGCGAAACCTGACTTGCCGATCTCCTCGCGGGCCGAGCCCACGTGGTAGGTGACGTCCACGTGCACGACGGGATCGGAGTGGTCTTCGTGAACGACCAGGGTGAGTCCGTTGGGCAGCACGTACTTCTCGTAGGGAATGAGGAGTTCATTGCCCCGCCGGGTTATTTTTTCCATCAGTTTGGCCTGGGGATAGGCCATGCCCGTCGCGGCCAGGCAACACAGCCAGGCCAGCGGCAATCGGAAGTTTTTCATCGGAAATGGATTAGGGATTTTGGGGAACAAACCAGGATACCGCCAAAATACTCAATTTTTAGCGCAAGTCAACACGCTGTCCAATTACTGCCGGAGCGCCCGCCGGAGGAGCCTTGAAAAAAATCAAAAGCATCTTGGCCGTCGCTTGTTGTTTATTTTCCGATAATTGACAACATTTGGAAACGCTAGCCCGACTTTTCGTAAAGTTGTTTTCCTGAAATTTTGGAAAGCTTGCTGTTTGGAAGCCTCCTAACGCCGTTCACTTACCAATGAATCCATGAAAACCATCCAAGGACCCGCTATTTTCCTGGCCCAGTTCCTCGACGACAAGCCGCCGTTCAACTCCCTCGACACCATTTGCGGATGGGCGGCCGGACTGGGCTACCGGGGTGTGCAGATTCCCACCTGGGACGCGCGCTGCATCGATCTCCAGCAGGCCGCCGAAAGCAAGACCTACGCCGACGAAATCAAGGGACTGGTAAACAGCCACGGCCTGGAAATCACGGAGTTGTCTACGCACTTGCAGGGGCAGTTGATCGCCGTCAACCCGGCCTACGACGCCATGTTCGACGGTTTCGCCCCCGCCCAGTACCGCAACAACCCACCGGCCCGCACCGAGTGGGCCACCCAGCAACTCCGGTACGCCGCCAAAGCCAGCCAAAACTTCGGCCTCAAGGCGCACGCCACCTTTTCGGGTGCCCTGCTGTGGCCCACCGTGTATCCCTGGCCCCAACGCCCCGCCGGCCTGGTGGACACGGGTTTCAGGGAACTGGCCAAGCGCTGGCTGCCTCTGCTGAACGCCTTCGAGGAGGCAGGCGTGGACCTCTGCTACGAAATTCACCCCGGCGAGGACCTGCACGACGGCGTGACCTTCGAGCGGTTCCTGGCCGCCACCGGCAACCACCCGCGCGCCAACCTCCTCTACGATCCCAGCCACTTCGTGCTGCAACAACTCGACTACCTCGCCTACATCGATATCTACCACGACTACATCAAGATGTTCCACGTTAAGGACGCCGAATTCAACCCGACGGGTCGATCCGGCGTGTACGGCGGCTACCAGGACTGGATCGACCGCCCCGGCCGGTTCCGTTCGCTGGGCGACGGGCAGGTGGACTTCGGGGGAATTTTCAGTAAATTGGCGCAGTACGACTTCGACGGCTGGGCCGTGTTGGAGTGGGAGTGCTGCCTGAAACACCCCGAAGACGGCGCGCGGGAAGGCGCCGAAGTCATCGCGAGCCACATCATTCGCGTGACCGAGAAAGCCTTCGACGATTTCGCGGGCACCGGCTCGGATGATGCCTTCAACCGGCGGGTGCTGGGCCTGGAGGGAGCACCGGCGGCGGCCAAAATGAAATGAATTGACTCCTTGGTTTTGAACATTTTATATCCAACTATCTTCTACTCAACTAAAACCCAATCAAACCAATTCCATGGCCACCACCGCAACCGCGCAATCCGTCGACGCGAACAAGATTTTCATCGCCAGTTGTTTCGCCCTCATCACCACCGCCATGGCATTCGGCATCCGGGCGGGGGTACTCACCCAGCTCGGTGATCAGTTCCGACTAACCAACGAGCAACTGGGTTACGTCAACCAAATGGCGTTCCTGGGCTTTCCGGTTGCCATGATCATCGGCGGGCCGCTCTACAACGCGCTCGGTCCCCGGCGAATCGTTTGGATGGCCTTCGCCGCCCACGTGCTGGGCCTGGTAATGACCATTTTCGCCGGCGGCTTTTGGACGCTGCTCCTCTCGACGTTTCTGGTTGGGGTTGGCAACGGCATGGTCGAGGCGGCGTGTAACCCCATGATTGCCAATGCCTACACCGGCAACGAGACGACCAAGATGCTGAACCGGTTTCACATGTGGTTTCCGGGCGGCATTGTGATCGCCACGCTGGTGTCGAAGTTCATGACCGACAACAACCTGGGCTGGCAGTTGCAAATCGGCATCATTCTGATTCCGGCCGTCATTTACGCCTTCCTGTTCCTGGGCCAGACATTCCCCCAGAGCCGCGCGGAAGGAGGCGCTTCGACGGGTCAGAATTTCCAGGCCATGCTTTCCCCGCTCTACCTGTTCATATTCGCGTGCATGGCCTTGACGGCCATTTCGGAGTTCGGTCCCCAGCAGTGGGTAGGTCCGATTATGCAAAATTCCGGTGCCAGCCCGATGTTGATCCTGGCGCTGGTGACGGGCCTGATGGCCGTGGGCCGGTACTTCGCCGGACCGGTCGTACACCGCCTCAACCCGACGGGGGTTCTGTGGGCTTCGGCGGTTTTCGCCACCGCCGGCATTTTGTTGATGAGCCAGGCGACGGGCGCGATGGTGTACGTCGCCGCCGCGATGTTCGCCATCGGCGTGTGCTACTTCTGGCCGACGATGCTGGGCTTCGTGGCCGAATACCTGCCCCGCACCGGTGCCATCGGGCTGTCGATCCTGGGGGGTCTGGGGATGTTTTCCGCGTCCATCTTCCAGCCCATTATCGGCGGTTGGCTCGACAACGAGAAAATCAAAACCGCCGCCGCCGGACTGACGGGCAACGCCGCTGACTTGGCGGCCGGTCAGGCTACGCTCGCCAGGATGGCCTTCTTCCCGGGTATTCTGATCGTAGCCTTCGGCGTGCTGTATGTCGTGATGCGCAACCGCAAGCCGGGCCACGTCGACGAAGTGGTGCTGGCAGCGCAGCCGCAACAGTAATGAGCGACTGACGACTCAATTCTTCCCCAAAACCGGAAAAACCGCCATCTTCGCGCCAGGATGGCGGTTTCTTCTTTCCCACCGACATTCGCCACTGATGCGACCCACGGGTATCTGCCTAAGAAGTCGGTAATCAGTGGATAGTTCACGGCAAAAACACGTTGGGTGTCAACGTCTTGCTGGCAGCACCCGTTAAACATTGGTTCAGGAATCAGCTCAGTGCCTAAACCAAATCAACTATGGCATGCACCCCGCCCCGCCGCCTGAATCTGTGCCTTTCCTGGCCCTGCACAACGTGACGGTTCGCCGGTTCGGCACCGTGGTGTTGTCAGACTTTACCTGGCGCATCGGAAAGCAGGAGCATTGGGCCGTAGTCGGGTCGAACGGGTCGGGTAAAACCAGCCTGTTGGAAGTGATTGCCGGCCGGCTCGCCGTGGCGGAGGGGGAAATACGCTACCACTTTTGGGAGGAACGGGAAACGAGCGTGGCCACTTCGGCGCGTTCCTGCCGTGACTGCGTGGCGCTGATTTCCAACGATGCTGCGTACGTCGACCGGCTCCGTTCCGGCGATCGGTACTACCAGCAACGGTTCAACGCCGCCGACGCAGAACAATCCCCGCTCACCCGCGAATTCCTGTTGGATGCGTTTCCCGTTCCTGCGGGTGGCCACCCGCCCGACCCCCGGGAGCAGCATCGGCAAATCCAGGAAATAGCCGCCCGGCTGGGAATCGAATCGCTGCTGGAACGGAGGCTCCTGAAACTCTCCAACGGCGAAACCAAACGGGTACTGATCGCCCGGGCGTTGCTCAAAAATCCCCTCCTGCTGCTGCTCGACAATCCCTTCGTGGGGCTGGACAGCGGGGCCAGGGAAAACCTGCGGGACCTCATCACGCAACTCATCCGGCTGGGCACCAAAGTCCTGCTGGTTACCTCCGCGGAAGAGATACCCGAAGGAATCACGCACGTACTGCACCTGGACCAGGGCCGGATAACGGGGCTTTACGGGCGGGAATCGTTCCGGCATCAATCGGTTGAAAATTCTTCGGCGGGCCACCGTCCGGTTTACCCTTCCCGACCATTCCTGCCGTCTCTCGAACCGACTCCCGAGGAGCCCACCTTTCGGATCGCGGTCGGGATGCGGGCGGTGAACGTGGCGTACGGTGGGAAAAAGGCGCTGGCCGACGTTCACTGGACGGTACGAAAAGGGGAAAAATGGGCGCTGCTCGGTCCGAACGGGTCGGGCAAATCCACCCTGCTGAGCCTGATCACCGGCGACAACCCCCAAGCCTACGCCAACGACCTCACGTTGTTCGACCGCCCGCGGGGCAGCGGGGAAAGCATCTGGGACATCAAGCGGCAAATTGGTTTCGTTTCCCCGGAACTGCACGCGCACTACGCCGCGGCCGTTCCGTGCTGGCAAGTGGTTGCTTCGGGCTACGCCGATTCCGTCGGACTTCGTTTCTCCGGCACGGAGCCACAGAGGGAGCGGATTGGCGCGTGCCTCGGCTTGCTCGGCATCGGTCACCTGGGGGAGCAGCCGTTCGCCCGGATTTCCGCCGGGGAACAACGGCTGGTGCTGCTGGCGAGGGCCTTGGTCAAAGATCCGCCCCTGCTCATTCTGGACGAACCCTGCCAGGGCCTGGACCGCCGGCACACCGAAGGATTCAAGTCGCTGGTCGAACACGCGTGCCGCAGTGCCCACCGAACGCTGATCTACGTTACCCACTACGCAGGGGAGATTCCCGATTGCGTAGAGAAAATTCTCCGGCTGGACGCGGGGAGGGTGGTGGAGACCGGAGAAAGGGAAAGCGGGAAATAAGTAATTTGGCCTCAACGCCCCGTTTTCACGAACCGATAAAACCATGCGGCTGCCGCTTTACCTGCTCAAACGCCATCCCTTCCGGATCAAGGCCCGCTTTGACTTTTCGCTGGTGGTAACGTTTGCGTACCCAAGGCGGGTGCTCGAGCCGCTTTTGCCCCCTGGTTTGTCGCTGGACACCTACGGGGACTACGGCTTCGTTGCCGTTGCGTTGGTGAAGGTGAGACAACTGCGCCCCGCCTGGTTGCCCGCAGCGGCCGGCCAGGATTTTTTCCTGAGCGGCTACCGGCTGTTCACGCGTTTCCGAACCTCCGCGGGCCGGCGGTTACGGGGACTCTACATCCTGCGCAGCGATGCTGACCAACAACGGATGGTGACGTTGGGCTCCCTGTCGACGCACTACCGTTTCGAGAAGGCGACCGTTTGGGTACGGGAATCGGACCGATTTCTGGCGGTGCAGATTCAAACCCCCAACCGGGTAGC
>JACMKY010000014.1 GCA_014379925.1 Cytophagales bacterium
GCTGACCCACAGTTGGTTGCCCAGGAAGAGGAGGCCGTTGGGTTCGTCGAAGCCGGCGGCGAAAGTGGTCAGTCTGCGGCGTTGCAGGTCCAGGATTTTCACCTTGCCGTTGTAGGTGTCGGCCACGTAGAGTTGACCGTCGCGCCCAGCCACGCCCACGCAGTGCTGCAGGAGGGCATCGTCGAAGTCGCCGTCCCGGTCGCCAAAGACGAACAATCCTTTACCGAACGTCGTTCTCACCGTCGCTTTCGCCAGGTCCACGGCCCGCACGGCGCTGGCTTCGGCGTCGGCTACGTAGAGCACGGAGCCGATTTTGGTCAATCCGCTGGGTTGGTTGAAGGCGGCCTCCCGCAACGGACCGTCGGTGAGGGCCTCGCGACCGCTGCCGGCAAAACGGGTGACGACGTTGGTTTTGGTATCCATCCGCAGGATTTGGTGGTTGCCCGCGTTGGCAACGTACAGGTGTTGGCCATCCAGGAGCAGGTCCCAGGGGCTGTTGGGGTTGACGGGTTGGTCCAGTTTCTGGTCGAGGGAATAGCGGCCCAGTGAGCCGTCGCCGGCCAGGGTCGTCACCCGTTTGGTGGTCAGGTCTGCCTGGCGAATGAGGTTGTTCTTGGTGTCGGCAATGTACAACACGTTGTCTTTCAGCGCCAGGCCGTGCGGCTCGTAAAACGTCGCTTCCGCGAAACGGCCATCTTGCTTTCCTTCGGAACCTTCCCCGACGACTTCCAGTATCTGACCTTCGGGATTGATTTTCAGGACGCGGTTGTGGCCGCTGTCGGCCAGCCAGACGTTGCCTGCCGCGTCGCCGACCAGCTTGGAGGGAAAGCGGAGCGGCGATTTCGTTTCTCGGCTCCGCCCCGGTTTAAAAGCCATCGGTTCGCGGTTGATCTTTCCCGCGTAGGCTTTCAGCAGCTTTTCCATCACCGGCTTCACCACCTCGTACACCCGCTCCCCCGACTGTTGGCCCACCACCTTGCCGTCGGGTGAAACGAGCACCACCGTGGGCCAGGCGCTCACGGCGTAACTTTCCCAGACCTGGTAGTCGGCGTCGTTCACCACCGGGTGTTCCACGCCAAACTTCAGGATCGCCTGGCGGATGCGGTTGGTGGCTTTTTCGGAGTCGAACTTGGCGGAATGCACCCCCACCACGACCAACTCCCGCGCGTATTCCTTTTCCAGCCGTTTCAGGTCGGGGATGATGTGCTGGCAGTTGATGCAACCCAACGTCCAAAAATCCAGCAGCACAAACTTGCCCCGGAAATCTTGGAGGGTGTAAGGCTGGTCGGTGTTGAGCCAGCCGTACCGGGTGTTGATTTCGGGGGCGTTCACGGCGGGTAGTTCCATCGGGGTATCTTTCGAAGGGATTGGGAGGGTGGGTTGGTCCGGTTTCGGCTGCCCGGGGCAAGCGCCCCCGGAGAGCACCGCGGCGCCGAACAGCGCGAGGAATTTCGTTGAATGATCCATTTCGGCGCCTGGGTTACTGCAAACGAACGAAGTGACCGCGCGGAAAGTTTTAGCCGGCAAGCGGCGAAAACTGGAAGCCGCGTCCGGCGGGCGTGGGCTGCCCAAACCGCCCGGGCCGGTCAGGGGACAGGTCCGCCCGGCGGCGGATTAAACCGGTTCCGCCGAAACACAAACTTCTTTCGTCCCGTTTAGTTCTCTGGACCTACCGCATCCCGGATGCCAGTAGTCGGTAGCCAGTCGTCATGGTGAGCGATAGTGGGCAATGGTGAGCAATGGTGAGCAATAGTGAGCGTAGTCGAACTACGAACTACGAATCACAGTATTCAGTATTGGCTTCGTTGCATTACAACAAACTATTCTGTAAGCAGTTGTAAATTACAAGTCGTCAGCCGTGGGCAGTGCAA
>JACMKY010000169.1 GCA_014379925.1 Cytophagales bacterium
CGAGCAGTGATCAGACTAACTTCAACCTGAACTACATTCAGGTACCCATCCTGGCTTCTCTTACGGCCGGACCCGTCAGCATCCAAGCGGGACCGTACGTTTCTTACCTGGTGAGCGCCAAAATAAAAAACGTGCGGGTAGACAACAACGGCGTGCCAGTTAACAGCGGCTCGACTACGGGTACTGAGTTGAACCGGGAAGACTTCAGCACCATCGACTACGGTCTGGCGGGTGGTTTGGCACTGGACGTGAAAGGATTCCAATTGGGGGTTCGTTACAACCTTGGCCTGCGGGAAATTGGTCAGGGACAAGCAGCCAGCTTTGTCGCTTCGGGTGCCAAAAATTCGGTGGCCCAACTGTATATCGCCCTTGGCTTGTAAGAATTCAGACCGAAGACAACGCCGCCCCGTCAAACCAACGTTGACGGGGCAGTTTTTTTATGCACTATCTGAGCTATCTGAAAAGACAGTCATCCCGATCAAGACCAATCGCCTTTCCGAAGGGAGCTGCTGGTAAATCGTTTCACCGAAGTTCGAATCGTGGATTAGCCCGTGATTGGAAACGATCACCCTTGCGCTTACTTGTCCATTGATGGGGTATGTTTTGTACTGCTCAGGCTGACGATTTACGCCGTTGCAAAGTAACGACGCTGTTTGCGGCTTATAATCTATGGCTCGTAATTTATAGCTGCTCACACGCAACAACCTTGGAACCGGGTGTTTCGTACAACGCATCGTAACTAGCTAATTTAAACTCGAACCATCTATGAGAAAGAACCTATTTTCACCCGTTCGATTCGCTGCCAGCGCCAGCCTTTTGGTTTTGATGTTCCTGACTATGGCGGGTACCGCCGTGGCTCAGTCGGAGGAGACTGACCTGAAGTTCGGCGTAAAAGGGGGCTTGAATATTTCCCAGCTGTACGTTGACCAACCCGACGCCGAGGACGAAAATGTGAAACTCGGTATTCACGCCGGGTTATTTCTGAAGGCGCCCCTGAGTGACTTCTTCGCCATTCAGCCCGAACTGCTCTTTTCCAGCCAGGGAGCGAAAGTAACTTACCGGGGCTCCGGTCTGTTGGGTATCCAGAGCGGCGAAGTGCGGTTCAACCTGAACTATATTCAGTTACCCATCCTGGCTTCCATCACCGCTGGTCCACTGCATTTCCAGGCGGGACCTTACATTTCTTACTTGGTAAGTGCCAACGTCAAAGATTTGAAGGACGACGGCACTGTGGCTGGCAGTCGAGAAGTGGATGAAAGTGATTTCAGGACGTTTGACTACGGTTTGGCAGGGGGCTTGGGCGTGGACGTGCAAGGGTTTCAATTGGGTGCCCGCTACAACTACGGTTTACAGGAGATCGGCGACAGTGATAGCTTCGTTGGTGAATTAACCAGAAACTCCAAGAATTCGGTCATTCAACTCTACATCGGTTTGGGCTTTTAATTCTCAGCAAGTCGTCAGCCGTTAACTTCCGGGTTGAAAGTGGAGCAATCAGTCCCGTCAGGAATTCCCGACGGGACTGATTGCTTTAAACGGCTATCCACGCTTTGATTGGTGAGCAAGTAGGGGCGCCCTTCTTTGGGCAATTTACCTTGCTGGCCAATCCCCGGGCGGGTCGCGGAAGTCTGACGGCCACCTGTTCAAAGCTTCTTGTTATCCTTGCCCGAATTGGCGATGGAATCGCGCATGTCGGTGTCGGCCTTCATATTCTGCATCCGATAATAATCCATGATGCCAAGGTTGCCACTGCGGAAGGCTTCGGCCAGCGCCTGGGGCACCTGAGCTTCGGCTTCGATTACCTTGGCGCGCGCCTCCTGGGCTTTGGCCTTCATTTCCTGTTCCACGGCCACGGCCATGGCCCGGCGTTCTTCGGCCTTGGCTTCGGCCACTTTCAGGTCGGCGGTCGCCTGGTCGATCTGCAACTTGGCCCCGATGTTGGCTCCTACGTCCACGTCGGCGATGTCGATGGACAGGATTTGGTAAGCGGTACCGGCATCCAAACCTTTCTGCAACACCAAGCGGGAGATCTTGTCGGGGTGTTCCAGCACCTCCTTGTGCGAAACTGAGGAACCGATGGACGTTACAATGCCTTCCCCTACCCGCGCCAGAATGGTTTCCTCCCCAGCCCCACCCACCAGTTGAGAAATGTTTACCCGCACGGTGACCCGCGCCTTGGCAATTAACTGGATGCCATCCTGGGCTACCCCGGCCACACTGGGCGTGTTGATCACGCGGGGATTTACTGAAATCTGCACCGCTTCAAACACGTCGCGACCCGCCAGGTCAATGGCGGCCGCCTGCTTGAACGACAACTGAATGTTGGCCTTGTCGGCCGAGATCAGGGCCTTGATGATGGAAGGAACCCGTCCGCCGGCCAGGTAGTGCGTTTCCAGATCGTCGGCGGTCAGGTTCAGGCCGGCTTTGGTGGCCGTGATGAGCGACTGCACGATGAGGCTGGGGGGCACCTTCCGAATGCGCATGGTAACCAGTTGGATCAAGCTCACCCGCACGTTGGAAAAGATGGCCGTGATCCACAAGCCCACCGGAACGAAGTACAGGAAAACAAAAAATCCGACCAGGGCAATGAATAAAACGATGAACACGCCTCCCAGTTCTGACATTGAATTGATGGGTTTATGGGTTTATGGATATCAGTGACGTTTCAATTCCGGTCGTTCCGTGTTCTTTGCTTACTGAACTAGATCATTGCCACGAAGATCTGATTATTTTCCAACCGAACCACTTCCAGCGTACAACCCGCGTCAATGAAGTTGCCCAGCGAATGCACTTCCGCGATTCCACCCTTGAACTCCGCCTTGCCCGAAGGCCGCAGCGCGGAAATTGCCTTTCCCCGGTCGCCTATCTGGAGGAAAAACCGCTCTTCTTCGTTCACGCGGCTGCTGATGCGGCTGGTCAGGGCAAAGCGTCGCCACACGTTTGACTTGAAGCCGAAATAAAGGGCAACGAAGGCCACGCCCGCGTAACCGACGAGCACCGCCGTACCCAGGGTGGTGCCCAGTTGACGGTAGCTCAAATAAATGCCAACTACTGCCGTCGCGAACCCTAAAACTCCGAAAATAGTGGTGCCCGGGATGAAGATGACTTCCGCCAGGATGAGGAGCAAACCGAAAACCAGCAACAACAGGATACTGAGCCAAATGCCCATGGCAAAGCTTGACAACGGGTTCAAATCTATTGAAAAATTGGCGGTAAGCAATGCGAGGACACTTGAAGAGAATGATGAATTACGAATCGAGTAGGCAAGCCGATTCGCAATTTATCAAACGGCCAGTACTTTGGAAAGAGCGTTCTTAGTGGGAGTGAACTGTAAATCCACCGCTTAAGCGGTCGGGACGGTTCGCTCCCAACCAACAATCATTTTGGTTATTTCCTTTCCAAGGCACCAGCGGCTCAGTAATTCCGGGCAAAGACCACCCGTTGGGCAGAAGGCTTGCCCGTGTAGACGCAGGCGCCGGGTTCTTCCTCGGCATCGAGCGGAATGCAACGGATGGTGGCCTTGGTTTCCTCCTTGATCTTTTCCTCCGTTTCGGACGTGCCGTCCCAGTGCGCCAGCAAAAAGCCGCCCTTGCGGTCCAGCAATTCCTTGAATTCCCCGTACGAATCTACCCGAACGGTATTTTCCTGCCGGAAGGCCCAGGCTCTTTGGTAGATATTTTCTTGAATATCGGTGAGCAGTTGCGCAATTTTCGGCTCGATTCCTTCCCGGCTCATCGTCATTTTTTCCCGCGTATCGCGGCGGGCGACCTCCACCGTGCCGTTGTCCATATCTTTGGGGCCGATGGCCAGGCGCACGGGAACGCCCTTCATTTCGTATTCAGTAAACTTCCAACCGGGCTTGTAGGTGTCCCGGTCGTCGTACTTGACGGAAATGCCCTTGGCCAACAGGTTTTTCCGAATGGCTTGGGCCGTCTCGGAAATGCGCGTCAATTCCTCGTTGCTCCGGAAAATAGGAACGATGACCACCTGAATAGGGGCCAGTTTAGGCGGCAACACCAACCCCTCGTCGTCGGAATGGGCCATGATGAGCGCGCCTACCAAACGGGTGCTCACGCCCCAGGAAGTGCCCCACACGTAGTCCAGTTTCTGATCCTGACTGGCAAACCGCACGTCGAAAGCCTTGGCGAAGTTCTGCCCCAGAAAGTGCGACGTGCCGGCCTGCAGGGCCTTGCCGTCCTGCATCAGGGCCTCGATGCAATAGGTATCTACGGCGCCCGCAAACCGTTCGTTGGCCGTTTTCCGGCCCCGGATCACCGGCAGGGCCATGAACTGTTCGGCGAAGGTGGCGTATACTTCCAGCATCTGCTCCGTTTCGGCAATGGCTTCCGCGGCGTTGGCGTGGGCGGTGTGTCCCTCCTGCCACAAAAACTCGGTGGTACGCAGGAACAGACGGGTACGCATTTCCCAGCGCACCACGTTGGCCCACTGGTTGATGAGCAGGGGCAGGTCGCGGTACGACTGAATCCAGTTCTTGTAGGTACTCCAGATCACGGTTTCGGAGGTGGGTCGGACAATGAGTTCCTCTTCCAGCTTGGCCTCCGGGTCCACGATGACGCCACTGCCGTCGGGCGCGTTCTTGAGGCGGTAGTGCGTCACTACGGCGCACTCCTTGGCAAACCCCTCCACGTGACTCGCCTCCCGGCTCAGGTACGACTTGGGAATGAAGAGGGGAAAGTAGGCGTTGACGTGGCCCGTGTCCTTAAACATCTGGTCGAGGGTGGCCTGCATTTTCTCCCAGATGGAGAAGCCGTAGGGCTTGATGACCATGCAACCGCGCACGGCGGAGTTTTCGGCCAGGTCGGCCCGTTTCACCAACTCGTTGTACCACTCCGGATAGTTTTCACTTCGTTTGGGTAATCCTTTGCTCATAAGAGGGTCTACTTGGCAGGTTCGGGCGCAAAAGTAGGTTTTTTAACCGTAAAACGTTGCTTTCACCGGGTCGATGGCCCATCCACCCTGGTTCGACTGCAACGGCGGCCACTTCGCTCACCATGGCAACTATCCATTACCAACTGTCCACTATCGGTTGCTTTTTGTAGCCAAACCAGAGGTACGTCAGCGCCAGAAAAGCGGTAAAACCGGCCAGGTAGAAAGCAGCCGGCATCATGCGGGGATTGTTGCCGTAGATCCAGCCCGCCAGCAAAGCCCCGGCACCGATGCCGGCTTCCAGGGCAATGTACATCGTGGCCAGGGCACGGCCCCGGTGCTCGGGATGACTCAGGTCAACCGTCCAAGCCGTGGCGGTGGGCGAACTGATGCCCGTCGCCACACCGAAAGCGGCGGCCGACATCAGCAACGTGAAGGGCGAATTGGCCAGCCCGATCATCGCCAGGGCGACGACCAACAGCACCAAGGACGTTTTCAACACCCCCACCCGGCCGTAGCGGTCGGATACCTTGCCCGCCCCGAAGCGAACCGCCAGGGAAGACAACGTAAAGGCCGTGAAGAACAAGCCCTTGTTGGGCACCCCCAGGTAGGCGCTCCAGTCGGGCGCGAGCGTCAGCACCGCCCCGTAACCCACGTAGGAAAGCAAGATTACCAGGGCCGGCGGCAACACGCGCGGCTCCAGAATTTCCCGCCGCGAAATCCGCAGCAGCGACGGGTGAAAAGGCACGCTGGTCGTCAGGGTTTCCTTCATGCGCAACAGGATCAGGATCGACAGGAGGGCCAAAAACGAGGAGCAGTAAAACAGCGCGTTCAGCGAGAAGGCCTCGGCCACCGCGCTGCCCAAGGCCGGACCCGCCGCCATGCCCACGCTGCCAAAAAGGCCCAGCGTACCCAGGGCCTCGCCCCGGCGTTCGGCGGGGACGAGGTCGGCCACGTAGGCGGTAGTACCCGTAGGCTTGAATCCGGTGGAAAACCCGTGCAGCAGGCGCAGCAGCATAAACGCCCCCACGGTGGAGAGCCAAGGGTACAGGAAGCCGCAAACGAAACAGACCAGCGAGCCGACGGCCATAACCGGAACCCGCCCCACCGTATCGGCCAGCTTGCCGCTGAACGGGCGGGATATTCCCGCGGTGAGCGTGAAGAGGGCGATAATGAAGCCTTTGTATTCTTCCCCGCCCAAGCTGCTCAAATAACCCGGCAACTCCGGGATGAGCATGCTGAAGCTGGCCGTGAACAGGAAGGAACTGGCGCTCAGCAAGCCGAACTGGGGCGTGTAGATGGAGTGGGTTGCTTTTGGCATGCGAACTGCGCACCCCCGGGGTGCGCCAAAGATTTTCGGCCCGGCGGTATGGAATCGGCCGGGGAAGGACATCCCCCGGAAAACAACCCCGGAGACGCGGGGCCAAACTACGCAGATTTCCGTTGGCAAACGGCAGAGAAAGGCACCTGCCGGGTCCGCGTGTTAACAAAGATTAACAATTAAAAAGATAGTTTATTGGCAATAAATGCGTTATTTGACCCGTATTCAGTGGGTACCGCCCGTACACGGTGTAGCTTGCCGTGGTATTCCTTGCTTTTTGCGTACCCGTTCCACCCGATTGCCCGCAACATTCCACACCCGAAAAGCCCATGAAAAGGAACCTGCTGATTGCTACGGGAGGTCTGTTGGCCTTGACCCTCCTCTGGTACGTTACTTCCGCCAAGGAGGGAGCCAGTGCCGACCTGTTCGTTCCCGTCAAAAAAGGCCAGTTCGAGGTGGTCGTGACGGCTACTGGCGAGTTGGAAGCCAAGAATTCAGTGCGCATCACGGGTCCCTCCTCGATGGAATCCATCGGAATCTGGCAGACCAAGATTTCGGACCTGGTGGCCGAGGGACCCCGGGTGAAGAAAGGGGAGTACGTGGCCCTGCTCGACCAGACGGAGGTCGGCGGAAAACTGCGCGAACGGGAAACGGAGCTGCAGAAGGCGCAGTCCGAATACATCCAGACGCAACTGGATACCGCCCTGACGCTGCGCGCCGCCCGCGACGAGTTGATCAACCTGTCTTTCGCCATGAAAGAAAAGGACATCGTGCTGGAACAATCCAAGTACGAACCCCCCGCCACCATCCGCCAGGCCGAAATCGACAAGGAAAAATCTTCCCGTGCCCACCAGCAAGCCAAAGAGAACTACGTCATCAAGCGAAAGCAGGCCGTAGCCAAGATGCAGAAGGTCGGCGCCACGCTCAGCCAGGAACAAAACCGCCTGCAACAGATTCAGAACGTGATGAAGGAATTCCGCATCACCGCCCCCGAAGACGGCATGGTGATCTACGACCGGGATTGGGGCGGCCGCAAGAAAACCGTGGGTTCGCAGGTACAAGGTTGGAACCCGACCGTCGCCACCCTGCCCGACCTGGCCGTGATGCTTTCCCGCACCTACGTCAACGAGGTCGACATCCGGAAAATTCAGAAAGGGCAGTTCGTGAAGATCGGTCTGGACGCCTATCCCGAGAAAAGGCTGACCGGCCAGGTATTCAAGGTGGCCAACGTAGGCGAACAACGGCCCAACTCCGACGCCAAGGTGTTTGAAGTGGGTATCCAGGTCAACGAAAGTGACACCACGCTGCGCCCGGCCATGACCACCAGCAACAACGTCATCGCCAACGTATTGAAAAACGTGCTGTTCATCCCGCTCGAATCACTGCACAACCAGGGCGACAGCCTTACCTACGTCTTCCGGAAAGACGGAACGAATTTTACCAAGCAGCAGGTACGGATTGGCCAGACCAACGACAATGAGGCGGTGATTCTGGAGGGAATGAAGGAAAACGACCAGGTTCTCCTTTCCGTCCCCAAGGGTGCGGCCGACCAGAAACTGGTCCTGCTGCCCAAACCCGCTAAAACTGCCAAGAGCCCGGCCCTCACGGTTCGCAAGTAAGGTTCTCTCCTGATCCATCCCCCGTCGTTTCCTCATGCTTGAAAGGTACTGGTTGAACTTTGACATCGCCTTTCGGGCCATCCAGGTAAACAAACTGCGTTCGCTGCTCACGGCCCTGGGCATCATTTTCGGCGTGGCAGCGGTGATTGCCATGCTCGCCATCGGCAACGGGGCCCAGCAGGAAATCCTGGAGCAGATCAAGTTGGTGGGGGTCAACAACATCGTGATCACGCCCGTGGTGGAGCAGAAGGAGGAAAAAGTGGAAGAAGGCACCCAGGGCAAGCCGGAGAAGAAGCAGTTCTCGCCCGGCCTTACCCTGGCCGATGCCCAGAGCATCCGCAGCGTGATTCCGCACGTGGCCCGGGTGAGCCCCGAAATCCTGCTGGAAACCTACATCATCAAAAACGGCCTCCGCCGTTCGGCCAAACTGGTGGGGGTAGAACCCAACTACTTCACGCTGGCCAACTTCGAATTGCGCGACGGGCGAACTTTCAACGAGCGGCAGTTGGCACTCGGCGAACCGGTTTGCATCATCGGCAAGGGCGTGCAAACCAAATTTTTCAGCAAAGAAAACCCCCTCGGCAAGTACATTAAGTGCGGCCCCCACTGGCTCAAGATCATCGGAATACTCGAAGAGCGCGCCATCTCCGCGGGGTCCCTGGCCAAACTGGGCATCCGCGATTACAACATGGACGTCTACGCGCCCCTGCGCACGGTGCTCATCCGCTACGCCAACCGGTCCATCGTGACGCAGGCCATGATCAACCAAGCCGCCCAGCAACAACAGAACAACAATGGCAACGACAATGCGGAGAGCAAACCGAAAAACTACCACCAGCTCGACCGGCTGGTGGTGCAGATGAGCGAAACCGAGTACCTGACTCCCACCTCCGAGGTAATTTCCCGGATGCTGCAACGCCGGCACTACGGCCTGGTGGACTACGAAATCAGCATTCCCGAACTGTTGCTCAAACAGCAGCAGCGCACCAAGGATATCTTCAACATCGTGCTGGGGGCCATTGCGGGCATTTCCCTGCTGGTGGGCGGCATTGGCATCATGAACATCATGCTGGCTTCCGTGCTGGAACGCATCAAGGAGATCGGCCTGCGCCTGTCCATCGGGGCCAAGAAGACGGACATCGTTTCGCAGTTTCTGTTCGAGTCCACCCTTATCAGCCTTTCCGGCGGAATCATCGGCATCGTGCTGGGGGTCGGGCTGGCGGTGCTAATCGCCCGCGTGGCCGACATTCCCACCATCATCTCGCCCTTTTCCATCATTGTCTCTTTCGGCGTGTCTTCGCTGGTCGGACTGGTCTTCGGCATTGCCCCGGCCCGGCGGGCCGCCAGCCAGGATCCGATCACTTCGCTGCGTTACGAATAGCGTTGGGTGTTTGCCGTTTTCATCAAAAGGCTGTTTCGCTCGCGACACACCGATTTTCACTGTCCATTGATAATTGACATGGTCCTACGACTGCTGCTTCCTGTCCTCGTGGTTTTACTTTTTGGGGGCGCTCTGACGGCCCAGGAACTGGATTCGTTGCAGCCCGCCAACGTACTGGCGCTGGAGGAGGTCATTGACTTGGCCAAGCAGCAGTCGCCCGCCTATTACCAGATTACCAACTTCCGCGAAAGCCGTTACTGGGCGTGGCGGGCGTACCAGGCCAACTACCGGCCCCAACTGGTGCTGAGTGGCAACCTGCCTGACTATCGGCGCGCCTTTTCCCAAGTGGAACAGAACGACGGCAGCATCCTGCCCCAATTCGTCAACCTGTCGAATTCTTCGCTTCGTTTGTCGCTCAATCAGAACATCGGCCTGACGGGGGGACAAATATTCGCCAGTACAGAACTGCAACGGGTGGACAATTTCGTGCGGGATACGCGGTTTTACAATTCCAGCCCGGCGGTAATCGGCTTCAATCAACCCCTGTTCAACTACAACGAGCTGTACTGGGACAAGCGGATTGAACCGTTGCGGTACGAAGAATCCAAGAAACAATACGCCGAGGAACTGGAAAACATTGCCGTGGTAACCACCGGCCTGTTCTTCGACCTGCTGCTGGCCCAGATCAGCCTGGAAATCGCCCTGAAAAACCAGGCCAACAACGACACCATCTACAAAATCGGCCAGGGCCGGTATAACCTGGGTAGGATTGCCGAAAACGAATTGCTGCAACTGGAACTGGCCCTGATGAAGTCGAACCAGGACGCCTCGCAGGCCCGGCTGGACCTGGAAACGTCCACGTTGCGGCTCAAAACCAACGTGGGCCTCGTCGACCGCCAGCGCGTGCAGTTGGTACCCCCCGTCTCCATTCCAACCTTTCTCATGGACGAAACCCTGGCGCTGAGCGAGGCCAGAAAAAACCGCCGGGACGTAATTGCCTACCAGCGCCAAGTGCTGGAGGGCGAGCGGGACGTGGCCCAGGCCCGGGGACAGAGTAGCTTGAATGCCAACCTGTTCGCTCAATACGGCTTGTCGAGCCAAGCCACTACCATTCCCGACGTATACGCGCGTCCCGACAACCAGCAGATTATTCAATTGGGTTTCACCATACCCATCGTGGATTGGGGACGGGCCAAATCGCTCCGCAAGACGGCTCAGTCCAGCTACGAACGTACCAAGAACGTGGTGGCGCAGTTGGAAGTCAATTTCGAGCAGGAGATTTACACGCAGGTCAAGCAGTTCGATATGCTGCGCGAACAATTGAAGATCACCGCCAAATCGGATGAGATTGCCCAGAAACGCTACGACATCTCCAAGAACCGCTACCTCATCGGCAAGATCGGCATCACCGACCTCAACATCGCGCTCACCGACAAGGACCAGGCCAAGCGCAGCTACGTGCAGTCGCTGCGCCAGTTCTGGACTTCCTACTACACCCTCCGGCGGCTGACGCTCTACGACTTCGCCGCCAACACCCCCCTCCTGGTCCCCAACGAACGATAAATTCGTCGCTCGTTGACCAGTTGGGTGCTTACCATTCCGGACTGAAGTGAATACATGGGAAAGACCGGGATTGCCAACGAACGTCGGTTTCTGGCGCGTTTGGGGATAAATGTCCGCTCATGGGCCAGTATCCTTCTTTTCACCCGCCCAGTACGGGGAAACGTCCTGAATCTTCGCCCGTTGGAATCATCGGACTCTTCCGGCCCGACCGCTTTCATCAACCGCCATGAAAAACGAGAACACTACCGAAAAACAATTGCTCGATCGGATTCAAGAGTTAGAGAGCCGATTGAAAGCGACGGAGTTGGAAAACCGGGAAGCCCGGGAGATGAACGAGGCGATGGTAGAATACTTCAAGCGATTGGAACGCAAGTATGCCCGTTCCATCAAGCGGGAATTAGGTTACCGGGAACTGCTGCTCGTTCTTAATCACAAGCAAGCCCACGAATTGGGAATGGATTTCATCAGCCAAAGGGGATTGCGGGTGCAATACGCCGCGGGCCATAACTTTCGGAGCAACTAGTTAGCGAATGGTCGATGATCCACCGTCGGTGGTCGACAGTTCACCGCAAAAACAGGTTGACGGCGGGCGTTCTTTTGGCAAACGTACGCGTCAAGGATGGCCAGTTGGAACACCAGTCCGGCCTCGGAACGGATACCTCCGGGGCTGGCGGAAGGAATATCCCCGCGATTTGGTTAACGGCTTGCCTCATTCTACTTTTTTTGTTCGGCTCACCCAGCCGGTCAGCACGTTTCTCACCCGGCTGGTTGCCTGACCAGCCGCCACCACGCCGGATTTCACCGTATCCGCTCCCGCTTTTTTGGTAGCCCGGACCATCGCCGACACCACCTGCCCGGAAGTTTGCACCACCAACGTTCGCAGCAGTCCCGATGCTTCCCGGTAGGCGGCTTTGCGCGCTTTGCCGGCCTCGAAGGGCTCGAGCGACCCGCAGTATTGCTTGGTAAGAATGCCCACCCGCAACGTTAAGAAGGCGTTGACCGTGCCTTCCAGCAAGGAATCAAGGATGACGCTGCTCAACGAGCTGACGATGGGCACCGATTTCAGAACCGAATTCTGCAACACCGTGCCGATGACCGGTTCCAGTTGTTCGGAGATGTCCAGGTCTTCGATCTGGGTGGCCAGGAAGGTGGTGGCACCCACGTTGGCGTAGAGGGCGATCAGGTCCCGGGGAGCCGGGCGTTGGTAATACACGTGCGCCACGTCCCACACCATTTTCGAGTGGGTAACGAAGACGGTAAGCGCGTCAAGCTTGCCGTTCTGGGAGATGGCTGTGGTCAGAAACACGCTTTTGGCGGTATTTTGAATGAGAACGTCCGCCCGGGCGTGGAGCAGGCCCAGGGCTTTCTGCAGGTCGGCCTCCCGATGGTAATCCAGGGAAGTCCCTTGCAAGAGCCGGTTCCGGGCCAGGCGGCGTCCCAGTTGCTGCACGTACGCGGTTTTTCCCGACTCGTCGACCGGAACCACCAGTGCCCTGGGCAGGCGGTAGTAGAGAATTACCGGGGTGACGAAGAGTACCGTGAACAACAGGACCAGCCCCCCGAGCACGATCCCTCCCAACGCGGGACTCACTGCCCTGGCCAACAGGTATACTTGGGCTACCTGATTGAAGACGAACAGCACAAAAGCCAGGAGCACCAGGCTGCCCACGGCCAGCAGGAGAAATTTAATTTGTTGCCGCATCGCTCAACGGGTTTACAGTAAATAATTTTCCAAAGTTAATTTCGTTGCCCCGGCTTACCAAAAAGAAGTCCGGGGCTTGCAATTAAGCGAAAGAATGCATTGATTACGACATCTTCCTTGTCCTTTCAACCGCGCGCCAGGCGATCGTACGCGGATCAGGTAAGATGGTTAAGACCAACGCAGTTAATTTAACGATCACCCTGACTTCCCTTACCGTGCGCAATTTCTTTCCCGGCAAACATCGGATCAAATTTACCTTTTTGGCGGTTTCCCTGGCCACGGTCGGCTGCTCGGAGCAGCGAGCACCCGACCAAGCTGCCCTCCTCGCCGATTCCACTCCCGTCGTTCCGGCGGCGGCCCCCGTCGATTCGGCGGCCATCAATACCCTCACGGAAGCCGAAACGCGGGAAGGCTGGCGGCTGCTCTTCGACGGCAAGAGCACCGCGGCCTTTCGGGGATACAACCAGCCGGCTTTTCCCACCCAAGGCTGGAAAGCCCAGGACGGGCTGCTGGTCGTGGAAGCGGCGCCCGGCGGTCCGAAGGATCGGCTCGGCGGTGACATCGTGACCAAAGAGCAGTTCGATAATTTCGAGTTCAAACTGGACTTCAAACTCTCACCGGGCGCCAACAGCGGAATCCTGTACCTGGTGAAGGAAACCAAGGATCCCAGCTGGCACAGCGCGCCCGAATTTCAGCTCATCGACAACGAAGTTTGGGCCAAACAGTTGGACATGAACAAACGCCGCACCGGCGATGCCTACGACATGCAAGCCTCCGTACGAGACGCCATGAAGCCCATCGGCGAGTGGAACGAAGCCATGATCCGGGTGAAAGACGGCCAGGTGGAGCACTGGCTCAACGGCCAGAAAGTAGTGGCCTACACCCTGGGTTCACCCGAATGGAAGACCAAGGTAAAGGGAAGCAAGTTTGCGGCCTACCCCGAATACGGCGCCTCCAAAAAGGGCTACCTCGGCATCCAGGAACACGGGCATCAGCTCTGGTTCCGCAACCTCAAGGTAAGGGAAATCTGACCTTCTGATGGCGGATCGTGGAGCACCGCGAAAAAGAAGCCGCCGCCGCGCGGTAAACTTTCCGTCGTGAAATACGCGGGAGAAACGCTTGTACCCTCCTGCTAAAAACTGCGTATTCACGGCTATGATCAGAGTAGAGCAATTTATGCCATCACGTGTTTTTCTTAGAAAAACTTGATTGTCGTTTTTATATTTCGCGCGCTAAAAAGGTAAAAACCTCTTCGTTCAGCTTATCCTGAAAATGATTCCGATCAAATCCAGGTGGGTCTTGAGAAGGCGGAAATGTATTACTTGTCATGGATTCGGGGAATGGGCTTAAAAAGGAAAAATGTCCTGCATTTGCTATTACCCGGTGTTCAATTTTTTCTTTAATAGGAACCCCATCTAAGATTATCTGTGTATGTTCATAAAATGTATATTCATCTTTTTCTGCGGTGAGTAGCAAAATGGGCACTTTGACATTACTTAACGATTTCTCTGCCATAAACCAAACTGCGGCTGGTGCCAGCAATACTAAGGCTTTTATTCGGCTATCAACTGCTACGGTAATTTGTTGCGGTTGCCCACTTGGAGATTCATTTGGAAAAGAGGTTGGTACTCCGCCTGCCAGAGCTAAGGCAGTGTAGCCACCCATCGAGTGACCAATAAGGGCCACCTTATCCGGCTTCAAATGAAACGCAAAATTTCGATGATCAAAAAAGCCATTGATAGCTACTTGGATATGTCGTGGTCGGGCTATCAGATTATGGACCGTCCCCTGCCAAGTGTTGTTGTTTCGGTTATTAAAAGGGTGCTCGGGCAGGCCAACAATAAAATTGTGGCCTGCCAAATAGTGAGCCAATGTCCGATATACCCATTGTGAGCCACCACTACCGTGTGATATGATAATTAGTGGAAATATACCTGTCTTGATAAGTGCATTCAGCGACACATCTAAAATATAGGGACCTACTTTTTCTGCCTTACCTAACATATTGGTTGGATAAAAAACAGCCATGGGGAAAGTTAAGTCCAATTGATGGTCGACCAGTTCAATGGAGCAATAGCCAACAAAGTCACCCCCCTCTATTTTTGTCTCGGCAGTCAAATTTTCTGTTGTGTAAGTGAACTTACGTTAAATGAAACTACTTCGAATGCGAAATTATATAATCCTAAAAATGGTCAAGATATCCTGCACAACAAAGTTACCCTGTGGGACATCCCGCTCCGCGCCGGCGGCAAATTTTTCTATTTGATTACAATCTGTATTCAAAGAAATGCGCCACGTCTTTTTCTTTGAATGCATCACTAAGCTGAATTTGTGCTTAATTGTCAACGCAACAAGCCAACCGAATGCGCCAAGTTGGTTGCCAACGGAACGCAAAAATCCCCCGCGAAGTGCTTCGCGGGGGATTTCTGTGGTTAATTACCGATCGATTCCGTAGCCAATCGGTATTCAATCTCACCCGATCTTCACCAGTTTAAAGTCCGACACGGTCAACCCCGCGTTGGTGCCTTGGAGCAACTGGGCAATGGTTTTGGTATTGTCCTTCACGAATTCCTGGTTGAGCAGGGTGTTGTCTTTGTAGAACTTCTGGAGTTTTCCCTGCGCGATCCGCTCGAGCATCGCTTCGGGCTTGCCCTCGGCCCGGGCCTGCTCCTTGCCAATTTCAATTTCCCGCTCGATGGTCTTGGCGTCCACCCCGTCCTTGTCGATGGCGATGGGTTTCATGGCGGCAATCTGCATCGCCACGTCCTTGCCCACTGCATCAACGTCGGCCCCGTTCACGCCGGTGAGGGCGACCAGCACGCCCAGCTTGCCGTTGGAGTGGACGTAGGTCGTCACTTTTTCACCCTTCACCTTTTCGTAGGCCACCACTTCGATCTTCTCACCGATTTTGCCCATCAGGTCCGTCAGGTGATCGGCCACGGGCAAGCCATTCACGGTCAGGGCGAGCAGGTCTTCCACGGAAGCGGGCTGCTGTTGCGCGGCCGCCTCCAGAACGGTATTTCCCAGGGCCTGGAACGATTCGTTCTTGGCTACGAAGTCGGTTTCGCAACCCAGGGCGATCAGCGTAGCTTCGGTCGTATCCCCGCTGGCTTTCACAAAAACGGCCCCTTCAGTGGTGGTCCGGTCGGAACGGGAAGCGGACACCTTCTGCCCTTTTTTGCGGAGGTTGTCGATGGCCGCTTCAAAATCGCCGTCGGCTTCGGTCAACGCCTTTTTGCAATCCATCATCCCGGCACCCGTCATCTGCCGAAGTTTGTTTACATCCTGTGCTGTGATAGCCATTTCGTTGAAATCAATTTTTAAATTCTGAACAATGCATTCCGGATCAGGACCAAGCAAACGAGGTGGTGCGATTCATTTCACTTCCTTGCCCCGCTTCACCGGATTGATTTTGGCGCAAAGCTACCAAAAAAACGAACACCGAGGCAATCCCCGGTGTTCGTTTTCGGTTGTTGAAAGCGACTTGGAAATCAATCTTCCTTTTCCACCGGTTCCGCCTCGGCTTCCGATGCCTCGGGAACTTGAGTAACCACCGCTTCGGCTACGGGCGCATCCGGGGTATCCGTTTCCTCTTCCGTTTGACGGACACCCGTCCGGCGGCGGCCTTCCGTTGGTCGACTGTCCGCTGGCCGGTCAACCTGTCGCTTGGTATCTTCCTCCTCCTGCAGTCGTTGGTCATCCTTGTCCTTCTTGCGTTCCATCAGGGCCTCCTCAATCACCTTGCCAACCGCCAGCGTGACAATGGCAATGGATTTGTAGGCATCGTCGTTGGCTGGAATGGGGTATTCGATCGGGTCGGGGTTGGAGTTGGTATCCACCATTGCAAAAATCGGGATGCCGAGTTTCTGGGCTTCGGCAATCGCGATGTGTTCCCGCTTCACGTCCACCACGAACAGGGCAGCGGGCAGCCGGGTCAGGTCGGCAATGCCGCCCAGCACGCGCTGCAGCTTGTCGCGCTCGCGGGTGATCATCAAGCGTTCGCGCTTGGCCATGCTATTGAAAGTATCTTCCTTCATCAATTTCTCGATGGAAGAAAGTTTCTTCAACGATTTGCGCACGGTGGCGAAATTGGTGAGCATGCCACCCAGCCAACGCTCGGTCACGTAGGGCATTTTCAGCCGTTGCGCTTCGGTGGTCACCACCTCCTGGGCTTGTTTCTTGGTGGCGACGAACATCACCTTGCGGCCGGAGCGGATGATGCCCCGCATGGCCGACGAAGCCTGGTCGAGGCTGGCCAAGGTTTTGTTCAGGTCAATGATGTGGATGCCATTCTTCTCCATGAAGATGTAGGGAGCCATCCGGGGGTCCCATTTGCGGGTCAGGTGACCAAAGTGCACACCGGCCTCCAGCAAATCTTTGTATTCTATCTGAGCCATTTTGTTGAAATAAGCAACCCGTTCCGGGTGCGGTGAGGATGATTGTTCTCCAAAAAACGGGGTGCGTCGGCGTCAACAAGCACGCCCGTTGGGATGATTGATCACTAATGGTGAATGATTAATGCTTTTTTATTAGTCATTCATCTTCGCCATCAGTCATTCTATCTTAGCGCTTGCTGAACTGGAACCGGCGACGGGCTTTCCGGCGGCCGTACTTCTTGCGTTCCACCATGCGGGGATCCCGGGTCAGGAAGCCTTCCTTTTTCAGGGGAGGCCGGTACTCGGGGTTCACTTCGCACAACGCGCGGGCAATGGCCAGTCGGATGGCTTCGGCTTGGCCGGCGATGCCTCCCCCGTCCACGTTCACCTTCAGGTCGTAGGTACCCACCACCTTGACGACATTGAAGGGCTGGTTGACAATGATTTGCAGCACTTCGGTGGGAAAATATTCCTTGTAATCCCGCCGGTTGACCAGGATATCGCCCTTGCCGGGGCTCATGTAGATTCTGGCAACCGAAGTTTTTCTTCTACCTAGCGTGTTAACGACTTCCATTTCGTTTTACGGTAACTTGATTTCTTGGGGCTGCTGGGCGGCGTGCGGATGTTCCGCGCCGTTGTAGACGTAGAGGTTGTTGAACAAGGCGCGTCCCAACCGGGTTTTGGGCAGCATGCCGCGCACGGCCCGCTCGATGAGCAAGGACGCGGATTTGGCCATCATCTCGCGGGGAGTGGTGAAACGCTGTCCGCCGGGATATCCCGTGTGACGAACGTAAACCCGATCGGTCATTTTCTTGCCGGTCAGGCGGACCTTGTCGGCGTTGATGACGATGACGTTGTCGCCGCAATCCACGTGGGGGGTAAAGTTAATCTTGTGCTTGCCGCGGATGATTCGGGCTATCCCACTCGACACGCGACCCAGTACGGCCGAGTCGGCATCGATCAATACCCACTTCTTGTCCACGGTTTGGCGGTTCGCCGAAATGGTCTTATAGCTTAATGTATCCACTACTTGGTTCGGGTTGGGGATAAACTAAAAATCGGATCGAACCGTTTGGCGGGCCTTCCGAAAACAGGACTGCAAATATAGAGGCAAGTTTCGGGATATACAATATCGTTCCGGTTTATTTGCGCGGCGATTGGAATGGTCAGCTGTTCTTTTCCAGTTGCCGGATCAGGGCGGCGAAGTCCTTGGGGTAGGGCGCCTCCACCGTGATTTCTTCCCCGTCGGTTCGGGCGAACGTGAGGGCGTAGGCGTGCAGGGCTACCCGCTGAATCAGGGGTAATTCTTCGGTATCCCGCTTGAGGTTGAAGTTTTTCTTGAGTTGCGACAGGTAGATGGGTTTTCCGCCGTACTGTTCGTCCATCACGATGGGTGCTTTCAGACACGAAAGATGGATTCGGATCTGGTGCGTGCGACCCGTGATGGGGTGGCAGTCGACCAGCGTGTGGAGCCGGTACGCGCGCCGCGTGTTGAAAATCGTTTCGGCTTCCTTGCCTTTCTCCCGGTCAATCTTGACCGTGCCATTGGTCAGCTGGGCGATGGGTAAGTAGACGGAAATGCTGTCCAGGTCGTGGATACCGCCCACCACCGCGTGGTAGCTTTTCACCACCTGCCGGTGTTCGAACTGCATCGACAAGTGACGGTAGGCCGCCGGGTTTTTGGCAATCGCCAACACCCCCGACGTCTCCTTGTCCAGCCGGTGGCAGACCTGCGCGTCGGCGACGTAGGCTTTGGCCAGCCGCAATACGCTGCGCAGGTTGTCAGCCGTCCGCTCGTCGAGCGTGGCGAAGTGGGGGGGCTTGTTGATGAGCACGTAATCCCCGTCCTCGTAGACGATCAGG
The DNA here is from genome assembly GCA_014379925.1 of Cytophagales bacterium. Lineage (GTDB taxonomy): Bacteria > Bacteroidota > Bacteroidia > Cytophagales > ES-bin-26 > ES-bin-26. Next base: position 18,710 of record JACMKY010000169.1, read on the forward strand.
TCCTTAAAATCAATTTTTTCCATGGGGATAGACGAATGATCAATGGTGAATGAGTAATGAAGGAAACAAGCATCAGTCATTAATCATTATTCATTCGTCATCAATTAGCCGATTCGCACCAGCGTAGCATCCCGCTCCAACTTGAAACTGAACGTGGTTCCCTTGTCGATTTTGCTGGTCACGCTCACCTTTGACCTGTGGGCTTCGATGGTGTGCTTGACGATGGCCAGTCCCAGGCCGGTGCCGCCACTGTCCTTGGAACGGCTTTTGTCTACCCGGTAGAATCGCTCGAAGATGCGCTTGAGGTGTTCGGGCGGAATTCCCTGCCCGTCGTCGCGCACGGAAGTGAGTACGTAGTCCTTGTCGGTGATAAACGAGACGACCACCTTGCCGTTCTCGTTGCCGTACTTGATGGCATTGCTGATCAGGTTGGTCATCACCTGGAAAATGCGTTGCGGGTCGGCCCGGACCCAGGCCTGGGTATCGGTTTGTTTGGCAAACTTGAGGGTGATCCGGCGGGAAGCGGCTTTTTCCTCCAACTGCTCGAAAACCTCTTCCGTCACCTCAAACAGGTTTACCCGTTCGCGGTGCATCTTGATGGCGCCGATTTCCATCTGGGAGAGCGTGAGCAGGTCCTGAACGAGGGCATCCAGTCCGTCGAGACTCTTGGCCGCCTTGGCCAGAAATTTGTCGCGCACCATCTTGTCGTCAACGGCCCCGTCGATGAGCGTGTGGATGAAGCCCTGGGCGGCAAAGATGGGGGTTTTCAGTTCGTGCGAGACGTCAGCCAGGAATTCCCGCCGAAACTCCTCCAGCTTTTTCAGGTCGTCGATCTCCTGCTGTTTGCGGGCGGTGTAGGCGAAAATTTCCTCGTTGAGTTTCCGCAGTGGATTGGCATTGTTGCCCAGGTTGTCACGGATCACCTTGAAGTCCTTTTTCTTGACCTTGTCGATGACCGAATAGATTTTCTTGATTTCACGGAAGACCAGGAATTCCAGCGCCGAGTAAATCAGCACCGAGGAAGAAGCAAAAGCGAGGCTGCCGCAGACCAGTAGCGGCTCCGGGCGGCTTTCCACCAGCGAAACGGACAAAGTGGTGATCAGGGCCACGCAAGCCGCCAGCGCAAAGGAGACTATTTTCGGATTGAAAAGCATCGGAATGCACGGTGCCCATTGGCGTCAGGCATTGGTGTCGAACTTATACCCCACGCCCTTGATGGTTTTGATATATCCCTCGCCGATCTTTTCCCGGACCTTGCGAACGTGCACGTCTACCGTGCGGGCCAGTACGTACACGTCGGTTCCCCAGATGTTCTGGAGCAAGTCGTCGCGACTGAATACTTTATTGGGGTTCTGGGCCAGGAAAAACAGCAACTCAAACTCCTTTTTGGGAAAAGTGATGGGCACCATGCCGTTGACCACGGTGTAGCTTTTCTTGTCGATGGTCAGGCCGCCCACCGCCACCTTGTCGTCCTGGTGCACCTTCTTGGATTCGCGGCGGAACAGGGCGCTAATGCGGCTCATCAGGGCGCGGGGCTTGATGGGTTTGGTGATGTAATCGTCGGCCCCGATGTCGAAGGCGGCCACTTCGGAATATTCCTCGGAGCGGGCCGTCAGGAAGATGATAAACGTGGTGTTTATCTCGGGTAATTCGCGCAACCGCCGGCCGGTTTCCACCCCGTCCATGTGGGGCATCATGATGTCCATCAGGATCAGGTGGGGCAGGAACTCCTTGGCAATTTCAATCGCCTTCTTGCCATCGGTGGCGGTCCTTACTTCGTAGCCTTCCTTGATCAGGTTGTACTGCAACAGCTCCACGATGTCCGGCTCGTCATCCACCACCATCACTTTGTACGCTTGCTTATTGCTCATCAGGTTCCAGTTTTACGGACTTGAGGTGGACACCTTGAGGTGGACACGCATCCCGTCGGGACGGACGGGGCGGAGGTGCCGCGCGGGTACCTCCGGTCCGTACCTGGTTGGCCGAGCCAGTCACTCAGGACAAAAAACGGAAAGCCAACGCACGGGCGAAGACAAAGCTAACAAGATTTAACCACAAACCGGCCTCACCCCCGGCTACTTCGCGGCAAGTACTTTGCGGAGGGCTTTTTCCAGGTCCGGGCCCCGCAGGTCCCGGGCGATGACCTTTCCGTTCGGATCGATGAGGAAGGTGGCCGGAATGGCTTCAATTCTGTACCGGGCAGCGGCGGCGCTGTTCCAGAATTGCAGGTCCGACACGTGCCCTTCCCAGGCGAGTTGGTCGGCCTGGATGGCTTTTAGCCAGCTTTTCTTGTTGCGGTCCAACGAAACGCTGAACACGGTGAACCCCCGGTCCTTGTACTTCTGGTAAGCCGCCACCGTCACCGGATTTTCCTGGCGGCAGGGACCGCACCAGGAAGCCCAGAAGTCGAGCAGGACGACTTTGCCGCGCAGGGAGGACAACTTCAGTACCTTGCCCTCCGGGTTGGGAAGCGCAATGTCCGGGGCCAGGTCGCCCACCCTGGGCGGAACGTCGGGCATCGGACGTTGCACGGGAGGCCGCCCCGCGAACCGGGTGTTTTTGAATCCCGAAGTCGGATGGGTGAACGCGGCCAGCGACCCGCCGGCCAGCAGCAGGGCCACCCAGGAGAGAGGTTTCCAGTTTTTCATGTTTCTTAAATTGGATCTGATGATTTCCCGCCGCAACGAACCTAAGTAAACGTTTACAATGGGCTTCTTAGGAGAACTTTAAACGTCATTTATCATTGCCTCACTCCTTACCGCCATCCGTCATCTAAAACCATTTCGGCTCGGTTTTCAGGCCCTTGTGGTTCTTCAGGTCCATCTCGATCTTGCCCACGAACATGTCGGCTTCGATCTTGACGGGAATCTTGTTGGTGTCGTCGGAGATCCACACCCGGATCGAGCTGTCGCCGTCGAAGAGTTGGTTGGGCGGCATGACCGGCGTGATCTGAATGGCTTTGATCTTGCCGAACTTGGTGTTCACTTCCCCCCGACCCCGGTACCGGACTTTGAAGTCGTAGATTTCGTCGTCGAAAAAAGAGTTGACCTTGATGGTATCGCCCTCGCGGAGCTTGTTGAAGTTCACCGTCCGGAGAAAATAGTAGCCACTCACGATGTCCTGCACGTTGTTGGGAATCTTGAATTCCTTGACATCGTTCTTCTCTTCGGATTTCACGGTGTGTTGCCGCTGATCAAAAAAAACGTTTTCCTCCTTGCGGTATTTGCCTTCCTGAATGTTGACGTAGAAATGATGCGGAATGAGGGCGGCCGTGTCGATGAAAGAGCGGTAGGTGTTGCGGACGCGGGTGAGCCCGGCCGCAAGACCAGTGGTCTTGCCGAACACGTTGACCCGGTAGCACACCCGGTCGTTTACCCGGTATAGGTCCTTGCTCACTTCCACGGTGGCTTCCCCGGCGTTGACGAAGCCCCAATGAATCCGGTATTCCAACTCCTCGCCCGGTGCGAAACTCGCGTTTTTCACCTTCCGAAAGACATCGGAGGTGCTGGAACCCAAACCAAACAATACCAAGGGTAAGAAGACCAGTAGTTTTCTCATAGTCGATCACGTAGCTGATTACTCGTATCCTTCCGCAGTCAAAATGTGTACCATTGTTGTCGAAAACCGGCTTGCCGACGGGCGGATGCTTTAAATACTCCCCCTCTCCGGTCGGTACCCGCGGCGGACCGGCCGGGTACCTGGCAACGCCACCGCGCAAGGGAAGCCGGCGGCGGCGCAAATTTAGGAAGCCCCCGCGAGAAATCCGGTACCTTCCCGGGTATTCACAACGAAGGGTACCTTTTCTTGAGATAAGCCAGGTACCGGGGAAAGTTGCTGCCAAACCGGGTCCGGAATTCCTGCTCGAACGCGTTCTGTCGTTTTCGGTAGGTTTGGTAGCCGATGAAGAAAGCGTTGTTGGGAAGCAGCGAGTCGCTCACGGGCGTTCGCTTCCGCCCGGTTCCGCTCAGCGTGTCCATTGTTTCCACGATCTCCCGGATCAGATTTTTCTTCAACCGGTTCTTTCGGGCCTCGGCAAGACCGGGCCGGAAAGCCGCGTACAGGCTGTCCAGTTGCCGGGCGCCCCGCAGCACGTGCCGGTAATAGCGGTCCTGGTAGGCTTTGCGGTCCAGGTAGCGCCGGTAAGGCGGTGAATCGGTGCCGTACTGGCGGGCCAGAAAACGCAGCGCCCCGTAATCGCCCACGAAGTCGGCCAGGTTTTCGTTGTACTCGAGGTTGTCTTTCACGAACAGGGTGCCGTGCGTCAACTCGTGGATGATCAGGCTGGCCAGGCTCCCTTCCGACCGGTAGAGCATGCTCGAAAGAATGGGATCGCGAAACCACCCCAGCGTGGACCAGGCCGACACCTCGCTGATTTCGGTGTCGTATCCCTGCGCCTTCAGTTCGCGTTCGGCCTTCAGGCACCGGTCATAGTCGAAAAAACCCTTGTACGAAAACGTGCCCAGCAGCGGAAACTTCCACTCTTTGGCCACCAGGCGGTACGGTTCCGAGGCCGTTACCACCCACAGGATGGGTTTGCCGCGTTGGTCGTACACCGTGGTGTAGCTTTCCGAATCGGTGATGCCCAGCGAATCCACGGCGTAGCGGCGAATCTCCCCGATGAGCCGGAGCCTGCCTTTCAGGGAATCGGGGAAAGACGGGTCCGCCATCACCTCCGCCAACGGGCGCACCTGGCGCAGCACCCGCAGTTGTCCCCGGGCCTGGCTCCATCCGTACCCCACCAATTCCCGTTGCCAGACCCCCCAAGCCACGCCCAGCAAGGAGGCCAGCAGCAGGAAACGTTTGAGTGCGCGCTTCCCTTTCATCGCGACCGGAGTTGGGTAACCGGAAACTCGTGCCGGTAGGTGAGGTACAAACCCTGCGAATAATCCAGGTTGTCCAGGTCGGGACGGAAAACTACCTCCAGGCGGGCCGTCAGAAACAGGGCGGGCGCTAGTCGGAAATCCCGCACCAACCGCAGGATGAGCAGTTCGCGGATGGGTTCGCGGTACCGGTACCCCACCGTGAAGTCGGGCGGCACCGGCGCGGGCATGCGGGCAGTGAACTGGGCTTGCAGTCGGCGTTGCCGGTACTGCAGGCTGTCCGGATAAACCAGCTCCGGGTCGACCGATTGGTAGAGGTCGCCCCCCTGGGACCAGTCAAACCGGTTGGCCAGCCAGTAGCTCGCCACCACGTCCAGGATTCGCGTACGCAGGGTCAGGTTCGTGTACCAGCCACTGCCCAATCGGAACGGATCATCGCGAGCCGGCGCAGTGTTGCCGGCAAATACCAGGTATGAATCGAGTCGGAACGATCGCACGCCTCTCCGTCCCCGGCCGCCGGGTTCGGGAAGGATGCTCAATCCCACGGCCCCGTTCATCCGGTTGGTAAGCGGCGTGGGCACGCGCAACGCCAGACCCTGCCCGCCCCGGTGGAAAGCCACGAACTGAACCGGCAATTCGAGGCGGAAACCGGCGCGTTCCAGCAGGGTGTAGTTAATGGAAAAACCACCCGAGATTTCCTCCTGGTAATCGGCCCGGCGGTAGGTTGCCCGTTGCCAGTCAATCCAGCAATCGAGGAAAAGCCGGCGGCGGTGGCTGACCAACTGGAGTCCGTTCTCGGCGCGGCGCGTGATCAACCGCTCGAAACCGTACAGCGGTTCGATGAGCCGGTGGTTCAGGTTTCCTTCCAACGTGCCGAACAGGAAGGAAAGCGAATCTTTCCGGTACTTGACCGTGAACGTGGGAATTAGCTGGGTAAACCGGTCGTTGCCGAAATCCTTCCCCACCACCGCGCCCGCCTCCAGCAACACGCGCCCGGAAGGCTGGTAGGCCAACCGGACGTGGACTTGCTGCCCGAACAAGGTGTATCCCGGGATGATGTTCTGGAAATATTCGTTGTTGCGCAGGAAACCAAGGCCCGAAAGCCGGAGGGAAAGCCCGTTGGAATCCACGGGTTGCAACCGGTACCGCTCTTCGAAAACCGAATTGTTCAACTGAGCGTACGCTGCCGGCAGCAAGAAATGGCCCAGCATCAACGGACCCAAAAGTTTCCGCACGTCTACCAACGAAAAGCGCATGAAAGTGTACGTTCGTGAACTACGCCGAATGACCCCCGGACCGATTCCTCCCCACCGCGGCTCACTTGAGCTTCAGCAGTTCGCAGGCTTTTTCGGCGGCAGCCTGTTCCGCCTTCTTCTTACTGTACCCGCTTCCGGTGCTGAAGGGCTGGTTGTCCACCATCACCTGCGCGATGAACTCCCGGTGATTCCGGCTGGTCTTCTCCTCGACGATGTTGAAGCGCAGGGCCTTGCTCTCCCGCTGCGCCCATTCAATGACGCGGCTCTTGAAATTGGGATTGGTCAGTACGATTTTCTCAAGGTCGAAATGGGGCGCCAGCAACTGTTTGACGATGAACTTGCGACACCGCTTGAAGCCCTTGTCCAGGTACACCGCCCCCACGAACGCCTCCAGCGCGTCGCCGTGCATGGATTGAAAGGCCAGCGCATTGCGTCGGTTGTCGTCAAACTCGATGATTTTGTTGAGGCCGATCTTGCGCGACAGGGTGTTGAGCGACTCGCGGTTCACGATCCGGGAACGGATTTCGGTCAGGAAGCCTTCGTCCTTGTAGGGAAATTTCTTGAAAAGGAATTCCGCGATGACCGCTCCCAGAATGGCATCGCCCAGGTATTCTAACCGTTCGTTGGATTCCCGGAAACCGTCGGCGTCGGCGCCTTTGGCGGCGGAGGTGTGCAGGAGGGCAAGCTGGTAAGTACTCAGGTTGGAAGGCTTGCTGCCCGTAATCTGGCGGATGGCCCGTCGGAGCCGCTTTTCCCGATCCGAACTCTTCGAGATGAACCGGGAAAGCACCCGGTCAAAAATGGGAAACACTATTCCGGAAATTTTCTGAATACAATGGAGGTGTTGTGCCCGCCGAAACCGAACGTGTTGCTGAGGGCTACCGCCACGCGGCGGGGTTGCGCCCGGTGAAAGGTAAAGTTCAGCTTCGGGTTGATGGTCTCGTCGTCGGTAAAGTGGTTGATGGTGGGCGGAATGGTTTGGTGTTGAATCGCCAGCAGGCAGGCAATGGCTTCAATGGCACCGGCCGCTCCCAGCAGGTGACCCGTCATCGATTTGGTTGAACTGATGTTGAGCCGGTAGGCGTGCTCACCGAACAACCGCTCGATGGCCTTGACTTCCTGCGGATCGCCGATGGGCGTCGACGTACCGTGCGTGTTGATGTAGTCCACCTCCGTTGGCGGCAGATTCGCGTCTTCGAGGGCCTCTTTCATTACGTTAAACGCCCCCAGGCCTTCCGGGTGGGGGGCGGTAAAGTGGTAAGCGTCGGAAGTTGAAGCGGCCCCCACGAGTTCGGCGTACACCTTGGCACCCCGGTTCCGGGCGTGTTCGTACTCTTCCAAAATCAACGCGCCGGCTCCTTCGCCCAGCACGAAGCCGTCGCGGTCCTTGTCGTAAGGACGGGAAGCCGTTTGGGGGGAGTCGTTCCGCTCCGACATGGCACGCATGGCCGTGAAGCCGCCCACGCCGGCGTTGGTGATGGCGGCTTCGGAGCCGCCGCTGATGCAGACGTGCATCTTGCCCAGCCGGATGTAGTTGAAGGCGTCCATGAGCGCGTGGTTGGACGAAGCGCAGGCCGATACGGTCAGGTAGCTGATTCCCCGGAAACCGTACTTGATCGAAATCAAACCGGCGGCCATGTTGGCAATCATCTTGGTGATGAAAAAGGGACTGAAGCGGGGCGTACCGTCGCCCTTGGCGAAGGCCATCACTTCGTCTTCGAACGATTTCAGGCCCCCGATGCCCGAAGCCCAGATCACTCCGGCTTTGTCGAGGTTAATCCGGTCGGGTTGCAGCCCGGAATCCCGGATGGCTTCTTCCGTCGCAATGAGGGCGTATTGCGTGAAGGGGTCCATTTTGCGGGCCTCCTGGCGCGGCAGGTAATCGGCCACGTCCAACCCTTTTATTTCACAGGCGAAATGCGTCCTGAATTTGGAAGCGTCAAATTTGGTAATGGGAGCGGCCCCACTCACCCCTTCGGACAAGCCGCGCCAGTACGATTCGACGTCGTTGCCCAAGGGGGTGAGTGCACCCAACCCGGTTACTACAACTCGCTTGAAATTCATAGAAAAAACTGGGAAGTCAAATCGGCTACCGGCGAAGGTACCACCCCGGCGGGGCGTTTATTTTACGTTTTCCTCTAAGTAAGAAATGGCTTGGCCAACGGTAGAAATGTTTTCAGCCTGGTCGTCGGGGATGGAAATGTTGAATTCTTTTTCGAATTCCATGATCAGCTCAACGGTATCGAGCGAATCGGCGCCCAGATCGTTGGTAAAGCTTGCTTCGTTGGTCACTTCCGACTCCTCAACGCCCAACTTGTCAATGATGATGGTTTTTACCTTTTGTGCTATTTCTGACATTTCCCTTGGTTTTTAGTTGAAACACGTGCAAAGAAATGGATTAATCCTCACATTGTCAAAAAATTTTCTGAATAAGCGCGCTGCCGACGAGAGGTTAAATCGGGATTCCGATGCCTGATTCTTAGGCAATTCCAAAAGAGAATTCGCTACCGTCCCGGCGACCGCGCCCCGGTGGAATGTCGAACCAGGGAATGTTGAACTGATGAACAAGGAATTTCGGATGTCGAAGGACAAAATTGTTTTTACTTCGCAATTGGGCGTTCCTTGTTGGACATTCGACATTCTCCTTGGCCTCCCTGGTAGCTACAATTCCTCCGCCGGAGTGGTTATTCCCAGCCGGACGAAAAGCGTTTCCCAGTAGTGGGTCACCGAAGGATTGTTCAATTTGCTGGAACTCGTCGGCTCGAAGGGGAGCACCATCCGGATCTGGACGTTCCGGAGGCGCGCGGAATCGAGCCGTTTCCGCAATCTTTCCGCGTCCTGCCCCGCCCACGCTTCGGCCTGGTCGGCACCGGCGGGCGGAAGGCGCCCGAAATCCCGGCGACCGGGTCCCGGCACGCTCTCGACCATGTCGCTGAAATAGTACGCTTTCGTGGTCTCACCGGGTTTGGCCACCTTGCTGAGTACCGCCAGCGTGGCCCAGAGGTCCGTGGTCTGGTTGCTCGTCCCCGTATTGACCAGCCCGAGCTGGTTGCGGGCTTGCTCCAGGAACCGCTGCCGCTCTTTTTGGAGGGTCACTTCGAATTCCGTCCGGACGGCTTCGGCATCGGTGTCGTTCAAAGACGAAACGTCTTCGAGGCGGGCCGTAGCCGTTACCTGCAACGCCCTGGCCTTGGATGTGTTCTCGTGGATGAAATACACGCTGAGCCGGTCGCCTTCGGTGCGGATGTTCTGCTCGATCAGCCCGGCCAGGGCGCCTTCGTACTTGCGCCGGATGAAGTCCGTGGCGACGTTCATACTCACCGACTTGTCGAAGAACAGCACGGAATGAACCGGAACCGGCGCGGGTGGCGGGTGGGTCGTTCGTTGGGAGTCCCCGTTGTCCCCGCAGCCAGCGGGCGGGATGACCAGCAGGACCAGCCCGGCGACCTTTCGGAAGAAGGACGAAAAAGCCCTATTGCAAATGGTCATTCTCGAATTGGGAGGCGATAATTTTTCGAATGGCCAAGTAGGGACGCGTTTCCAGTTTGGATCGGTGGAGGGGCATTTTCCGGGTTTCCGCTTCGCCCGCTGACCGTTCCGGGGGGGGCGGGGGGGCCTTCGTTTCCCGGCCGTCGGCGTAGTCCGACTCGTCGGTCGCGTCCAGGAAGGGGTTGCCGCTCGCCCGGACGGCCCCGCGCTCGTAGCCGTCGTTGAAGGAGGCAATGCGGCAGTCGGTCTCGGCAAACTTGCGGTCGTCGTACAACTTTTCCAAATCACTTCTTAACGCCTGCCGCTGGACTTCCAGGGCGGAGAGGCTGACCAGGGAAGACAGGTCCTGCTGGCAGATGGTCATCCGGGTCTGGTGCTGCGAAATCTCCTCTTCCAGGCGTTCCAGCAGCTTCTCCCCCCCGCTGCGCTGCCGCTTTAACCGCCCCAGGCGCCAGTCGAGTTGGCACCAGCGGTGCCAGTACGCCTGCAGAATCGGGAAGGCAATGCCCAGGCACACGGCTCCGGCAATGGCAAAGAGGATTCCCGTCAGCACGAAGGAAGCCGTGGCCCAGGGGCTGTTGACCAGTTGCTGGTTGAGGGTAGCAATTGTTTGCAACTGCTGTTCCATTTTCTGCAAGGCATCGGGGGCGGCGTCGGTTTGCAGGCCCCGGACGGCCTTGTTGATGCCTTCCTTCAGCTTGTCGGTCTTGTAGGCTTCGTAGCGGAACCAGCCCAGCACGAACAGGGTACCCACCGCGAACACCAGAAGCAGGCTTTTGAACCACACGTAGCGCCGCCGGGCCCGGTCAGAACCGTGCTCCACGTAGGGAATCTCGAGCAGTCTTTCGTAAGCGGGCTTGAAGAGCACCGAGAGGGCGGCCAGTCCAATGGCAAAAGCCCAGGCTTCCAAGTTATTGCGAATGTTGAGTGCGTACGCCACGATTTCGTGCGAAATGACCAGGTCGCCCGCCATAAAAACGATTCCGGCCGCCAAGTAGAGCAGCCCGGCCACCAGCGAATACTGACTGCGTACCCGGCTTCTCGTTTCCTGGCACTGGATCTGCTCCCGCCCGATGATTTCCAGGTCCGCTTGCAGGCGCCGGGCACGGTTGGTTTTCAGGTTATGCTGGTGGGTGTGCTCCTGCAAGCTGTCGAATGCCCCTTTGGTTTCCGACTGCGTGCGACGCAGGTCCAGTTCCAAAGTGTGGAGTTCCCCTTTGATCGCCGCGATCCGCTGCTCGCAGGTTTCCAGTGAGGTATGGCTCGCCAGAAAAGATTCGTAGGCTGAGCGGTCGAGATTGCCCAACCCGTTGGCGTAGCCCCGGTTGAAATCCTCCCGGAACGAACGCCGGGTGCCGGGTTCGTTCGGCGGGTTTTCTCCGTTTTCTCGATTTTCCACGGCTTTGATTTAGTGGGTGATGGATTTTACCTGCTCACTGGTCAGTCGGTCCTTGAGGTTCCTCGACAGGGAAAATTCGCTTTCGAACAGGTTGATCCGCAGGTCGCGCCGGGCGTTCACCTGGGCCAGTTCGGCGGTCAAGTGCGTGAGCCGGGGCAAAATGCGCTGTTTTTCTTCCCGCAGCAATTCCACCTCCCTCCGCAATTGTTTTACCTCCCGTTCGCCTTCCCGCTGCCTGGCCAAGCCCGCTTTCGTTATCCGGTGTCGGGTAAGCAACAAGTGCCAATCCGATTTGAAAATCGTCAGGTTGCTCAACAACAGCTTTCCCGAAAACAAAAACAAGAACAGCACGAACGTAAACAGTGCCGAGGCCTTCAGCAGCGACTGCGTTTCGATGGCCTGGACGAACACGAAGAGGGCCGCCGCCAGGGGCAGGCCCATTTCTTCCAGCAGCTGCTTCCAGCGGGGCCGCCGCGAGCCGTCCTGCTCGGCGTACCAGTAGGAAATTCCACCGAACAAGTTGAACATACCGGCCAGAAACACGCCCAAAGATACGTAAAACGATTGTTGAAACTGCGGTTGCAGGGTTTCGTGAATCAGGTGGAAGTTGGATACGCTGATGGCCAACGCCGCCA
>JACMKY010000170.1 GCA_014379925.1 Cytophagales bacterium
GACCACTTTCTCCATTGCCAACGACGTGGCCAAGTACTTCGCCATCGTGCCGGCCCTGTTCCTGACTTCCATCCCGCAGTTGCAGGCGATCAACATCATGAACCTGACCAGCCCTGAATCGGCCATTCTGTCGGCCATTATCTTCAACGCCCTCATCATTCCCGCGCTGATTCCGCTGGCGTTACGGGGGGTAGAGTACAAGCCCATCGGAGCGAGTGCGTTGCTGGCCCGCAACCTGTTGATCTACGGTCTGGGCGGGGTCATCGTACCCTTTATCGGCATCAAGATCATCGACGTAATTATCACGGCCGTAGGGCTGGCCTGACGGTAAAACCCCGACGGGAGGCCAAGCATCGCCAAATTTATTAATCGGATACAACCGGAATCAAAACCACCACGGGAACCATGGCAACGACCAACAATCAATTACCAGCAGAACCAAAGGAATCAAAAATCACCACGGGAACCCTCTTCAAGCAATCGTTCATCCTGACCATTGGCCTGTTGCTGCTGCTGGCTTTTGGTTATCCACTGCTGATCTGGGGCGTGGCGCAGTTTGCCGGGCCGAACAATGGCAAAGGGGAAACCATCGAACGGGACGGTCGGATTATCGGCTTCGCCAACGTGGGCCAGCCGTTTTCCTCCGACCGCTACTTCAGCAGCCGCCCTTCGGCCATCGGCTACAACGCCTCGGGCGGTTCGTATGGATCCAACGCCGGACCAACCAACCCGGATTACCTGGCTACCGTGCAGACCCGCATCGATACCTTCCTGGCGCATAATCCCGGTGTACCGAAATCGGAGATTCCGGCCGATCTGGTGACCGCTTCCGGCAGCGGCCTGGACCCGCACATTTCCCGGCAAGGAGCTTACGTGCAGATCGCCCGCGTCGCCAAAGCCCGTAATCTCGGCGAGGACCGGGTTCGGACGCTGGTGGACGGCCACGTGGAAGCCCCGCTGCTGGGCTTGTTCGGGATTCCGCGCGTCAACGTGCTCCAACTCAACCTGGCCCTGGACGAACTCAAGCAATGACCAATGATTAACGGTGAATGATTGAAACATTCGCGTCATTCACCATCACAAAAAACCGCCCCGCAGAAGGTCGCCAAACTCATCCTGCCGGGGCGGAAAAACGAACCGTTTAATTCATCCCCCAACATGAAGAAAGTTTCTGTAATTACCAATTTATTGGTGGCTTCCGTGCTTACGGCCTCCGTGCTTACCGCCAACGCCCAGAATCCGGTGGAATCCGTTCCGGCGGACACCGTGAAAGCCCTGACCCAGGAAGTGGCTCCCGCCCTGACTTTCAGCGGGTACGTGGATGCGTATTACGCCTACGATTTCGCCAATCCAAAATCGGGTACCAGTCCCTTCGGGTACGGGGGCAGCCCAGCCAATACCCGGCCGGGTTGGTTGTACAACCACAACAAGGTCAACGAATTCAACATCAATTTGGCCATGCTCCGGATGAACTACGCCGGCAGCAAGGTACGCGCCGCGCTGTCGTTGCAGGCAGGAACGTATCCGCAGTACAACTACGCCGCTGAACAGGGGTTGCTAAAAAACGTCTACGAAGCCTACGCCGGTTTCCAGCTCACGGAAGGCATCTGGCTGGACGCGGGCATTTTTCCTTCGCACATCGGATTGGAGTCGGCCATCACCAAGGACAACTGGACGCTGACCCGCTCGATCATTGCGGAAAATACCCCGTACTATTTATCGGGTGCCAAACTGAGCATTCAGGCTTCTCCCAAGTTGGCGGTGACCCTGCTGGTGTTAAACGGCTGGCAGAACATCCAGGAAACGTCCCAGAACACCAACAAAGCCGTGGGCACGCAACTCCAGTTCAAGCCCAGCGATAAGGTCCTGCTGAATTCCAGCACCTTCTTCGGCAACGAAAAGCCCGACACCGCCAAACAGTACCGCATTCACCACGACTTCTACGCAACCTTCCAACTGAGCGACGCCTTTAGTATTGCCGCCCTATTCGACATCGGTTCCGAAGAAAAAGCGGACGGTGATGGCCGGAACTGGTATTACTACCCGGGCTTGATCGCCCGCCTGAAGGCGTCCGACAAAGTAGCCTTCGTGGCGAGGGGCGAACATTACAACGACCAGGACGGGGTGTTCATCGCCGTAACGGACGGGAGCGGTAGTTCAACCGCCGACGGCTTCCAGGTAAGTTCCGGCTCGCTGGGGATTGAGTATTTACCCGCCGCCAACTGTTCGTTCCGGGTGGAAGGCCGGAGTTTCTATTCCAAGGGAAGGGGGGTATTCGTGGACGAAAACGGCAATTCTACCCGGAACAACACCGTCATTACCACCTCGCTGTCCGTTTCCTTCTAAAAGAGGACCTTCAGCCCGCTCAGAATTTAGAAATCCATCTCTATGATTGGTCAGGTGATTGGCGTCTTTCTCATCTTCGCCTTGTCGGTCGGGTTGGCCGTGGGGGTGGGCCGGTACATGAATCGCGTTTACCAAGGCCAGCCGACGTGGCTCGATTTTCTGCATCGCCCGGGTCCGGAATCGGGACGAGGCCTTCATCCGGCAATTGGTGGAGGCTCGCGTGGAGAAGCCCGCGTTGGGCATCTTCGGGATGGAGCGGGTGAACGTACTGCGGCTCAACCTGGCCTTGGATGGGTTGACTCCGGAGGAGTGATTTCCTAAGTCGTACGTTATGGGACAGCCGCGATGAGCCCCAACACCCCTAACGCATTCATAGGCTTTCTGATAGACCCGGGCATGGAAACCCTCAAATCGATGGGCCTCTTCGTCACTGCCGGATTGCTGGAGATTGGCGGCGGCTATTTGATCTGGTTGTGGATGAGAGAGGGAAAACCGGCCTGGATGGGATTATTGGGGGCAGTGCTGTTGACGCTGTACGGAGTGGTGGCTACCCGGCAGCCGGCCGATTTTGGCCGGGTGTACGCGGCCTACGGGGGTATTTTCATCGCGCTTTCCATTCTGTGGGGTTGGCGGGTTGACGGGGTTACCCCGGATCAGTATGACCTCGTTGGCGGGATGATTGCTTTGCTCGGGGTGGCCGTGATGATGTACGCCCCGAGAAACTAGCGCTCCCGTCATCAACCATTCGGGCAACCCGAGGACAACGCAAAACGGACATTGAAGCGAGAGAAAGCACTCAACGATGAAACCAGTCATAATGGAAGAAAGGGAGGTACTGCTGGTGTACAAGGCTTTGTTCACGGAATATCTGGCGTCCGAGAGTTACCTCCATCCCGAATCCGATGGGAAAGAAAAATTGAGTGAATACCTGGATCGGATCCACGACTTGTACAAGAAGATCTGCGTTACGCAAGGCTTACCAGATGAAATTCAAAGCAAAATCATCGAGGGTTGAAGCAAATCCCAGCCGCAACCGTTACCGTCCGCAATTCGGCCACTCGTGCAAAACTCTGAACACTCCGATCGCGTGACTTGGGCCGGTAAGTTCGCGGGCCTTTGGTAACGGCCAAGTGGGAGAACCGACCGCGGGGCATTGCCGCGGAGAAAAGCGTTATTTTTACGGCATCTTCGTACTCAGAGCACCCCCTCGATCACCATTCTCCCCCGCCGCCCGATGCCCCTGTCCACAACCGAAGAAGAAAACCGGGACCAATCCGTTGAACGGTTCCTGCAACTGGTCCAGAAGTCCCGCCGGGGCAACTTCAAGATCTACATTGGCATGAGTGCCGGAGTAGGCAAGACGTTCCGGATGCTTCAGGAGGCCCATCGCCTGCTGGCCAGCGGCATCGGCATCCAGGTTGGCTTCGTGGAGACCCACAACCGACGCGAAACCCAGGCCCTGATCGAGGGTTTGCCCATCCTGCCCCGCAAGCAGGTTTTCTACAAGGGAAAGCAGTTGGAGGAAATGGATTTGCAGGCCATCCTCAACCTCCGTCCCGAAGTGGTGATTGTGGACGAACTGGCGCACACCAACATCCCGGGCAGCAAGAATGAAAAACGCTGGCAGGACGTGATGGACATCCTCCACGCGGGCATCAGCGTGATCAGCGCGGTGAATATCCAACACCTGGAAAGCCTGGTGGGCAGGGTAGAAGAAATCACCGGGGTGGAAATCACCGAGCGGGTGCCCGACCAGGTGCTGCGGATTGCCGACGAAATCGTGAACATCGACCTGACTGCCAATGAGCTGATTACCCGCCTGGAAGAAGGCAAAATCTACGACCGGGCGAAGGTGGAGGTTGCCAAGAAGAACTTCTTCCAGCCGGAACACATCCTTCAGTTGCGTGAACTGGCCCTCTGGGAGGTGGCTCACCAGGTGGAACGCAAGATTGAAACGGAGGTGATCCGGCCCAACAAGCTCAAACGGGACCGGTTTCTGGCCTGCATCAGCAGCAACGACCGGGGAGCCAAAAACATCATCCGGCGGACATCCCGGCTGGCCAGTTCGTACGGCGACGCCAAGTGGTACGTGCTGTACGTGCAAATACCCCGGGAAGCCGACGACAAAATCGGACTGGCGGCCCAGCGCCACCTGATCAACAACTTCAAGACGGCCACTGAACTGGGCGCGGAAGTAATCCGGTTGAAAAGCAACAAGGTTGCCAACACCATCGTGGACGTGGCCTTGGAAAAGGAAATCAGCCTCATCCTCATCGGCAAGCCGCACTTCCAATGGTGGAATTTCGTTTTCCGCTCCTCGTTGCTGCGTACCCTGCTCATCAAAACCGAATCCACGCCCGTTGACATTATCGTCGTATCGTGAAAAGGGTTGGCAACCCTTCCAACCCTCCCAATCCTTTCCTTATGCGAATAAAAACCAAGATATCCCTCGGCCTGATTTTCCTGTTTTCGGTGATCCTGTTGGTGGGTGGGCTGGGGTCGTATTACCTGCGGCAATTGGCCAACGATGCCCGGGCCATCCTCAAGGACAACTACGAAAGCCTGCAATACGCCAGGAACATGATGCAGGCGCTGGATGAATTGTCGGCCCCGGACCGGATTGCCAACCGGGTGCCCGACGAGGCAGCCCTCGCGTTGTTTGCCAAAAACCTGAGCGACCAGGAAAGCAACGTTACGGAGGCGGGTGAAGAACAAGTCACGGCCGCCGTGCGGGCGCAGTTTAACGAATGGCGGAAAAACCCCTCGGATCGCTTGCGAATCCAATCCCTGCGGGCCAAGCTGTATCCCATCACCGACCTCAACATGCAGGCCATCGTGCGGAAAAGCAACGAGGCCGAGGCAACCGCTGACCAAGCCCTGTTGTACCTGGCCATTGTCGTCGGCGTTTGCTTCCTGATTACGTTTACCTTTATTTTTAATTTCCCCGGCTACATCGCCAACCCTATCCAGACCCTGACGGCGGGCATTCAGGAAATCGCCGACCGCAACTACGACCAACGGCTGTCCTTCGAATCGAATGATGAATTCGGCGAACTGGCCGAAGCCTTCAATACGATGGCGCAGAAGCTGGACGAATACGAACACAGCAACCTGGCGAAGATCCTGTTCGAGAAACGGCGCATTGAAACCATCATCAACCAAATGCAGGATGCGGTGATTGGACTCAACGAGAAGAAAACCCTCCTTTTTGCCAACCCGGTGGCGACCCGGCTGCTGGCAACCACCGAGAAGGAGCTGGTAGGGAAGTACGCGCCCGACGTGGCCCTGACCAACGACCTGATGCGCAACCTGATCCAGGAACTGATGCCCGATGGCCGCCGCCCGGATAAGCAGGAAATTCACCCCCTGAAAATCGTGGAAGAAGGCCGGGAAAGCTATTTCTCGAAAGACATTTTCGAGGTAAACTCCAAGCGGCCCAACTCAGAAGCCCAGCTGCTGATCGGCTACGTGATCATCCTCAAAAACATCACGCAGTTCAAGGAACTGGACGTGGCCAAAACCAATTTCATCGCCACCATCTCGCACGAGCTGAAAACGCCGATCTCCTCCATCAAGATGAGCTTGCAACTGCTGGAAGACCAGCGCGTGGGAGAACTCAATACCGAGCAACACCGCCTGATCGAAAACATCAAGGACGACAGCCGGCGACTACTCACCATCACGGGGGAGCTGCTGGACCTGGCCCAGGTAGAAACCGGCAACATTCAACTCAATTTCCAACCCACCCCGCCGGGAGAAATCATGGAGTACGCCGGCGAAGCCGTCCGGTTTCAGGCCGAGCAGAAACGGATCGCCCTCCAGATTCGCCTTCCCGACGACCTGCCCCGGGTGAGCGCCGACCTGGAAAAAACCGCCTGGGTAATGGTTAACTTCCTATCCAACGCCATCCGCTACAGCCCCGAGCAGGCGACCATTGTGGTTGAAGCCCGCCAAACCGGCCCGTTCGTGGAGTTTTCAGTGCGGGACTTCGGCCGGGGAATTGAAGAAAAATACCTCGGAAAAATCTTTGATCGCTACTTTCAGGTTCCCGGCAACGGCAACGGCAAAACGGGCACCGGCTTGGGGCTGGCCATTTCCAAGGAGTTCATTGCGGCCCACAGCGGCCGGATCTGGGCCGAAAGTGAGCCGGGCACCGGCAGCCGGTTTTGCTTCACGCTGCCGCAAATCAGTGAACAAGCATCCTAAGCGCGTACCCATCGGGCGGCTCTAAGCCAGCCGACGGGTTTTGACAAAATGGTGCGGCGTCGGTGTTGGACCGGGCAGGCAGGAGAACTTATCCCTCGGCGTAGCGCACCAGTGAAATGGCTTTTTCGGGGCAGGCGGCTACGCACAGACCGCAGGCGTGGCACTGGTCCGCCCGCACGGCGTAGGCTTTGGCACTTCCCCGCACCCAGGTTTTCACTTTCCCCACCCAGGTCAAAGATCCGTACTCCTCCTTGGTGAGGTCACGGATTTCGAACACGCCGTAGGGACACACCTTTACGCAGGGCGTTTTGCCCTCACACTTGGAGAGGTTCACCCGGGGCATGAGTACCCGGGGTTGGTGTTTGCAGTCGGTTTCGTTTTTCATCGCGGAGGGGTTGTGTCGAGCCGCGTCAGCACCCGATACGGTGGCCCGGCGGAAAGCCACTGTGTCAAATTCCAGGCGGTCAAGGGGATTACCAAATGCGTAGCGTTTTGCCGAAAAGCGCTGAAAAGAAATACGTACTACGGATTGCCGTCCGTCGACACCCCGGTTGAACGAGTAATACCTGAATACACCCCGTTACGGGAGCGGATGGACGTGGCCCGTGGTGCCAAGCCGGAATGGCCGCTCGAAGAAGTCGATGGCCGTAGCGGGCACATTTTTACGGGCTACGTCGCGTTCGAAGGGCCGGTTGAGGTTGTTGCCGGACAGGTCTTCCAGGCGCGATTCAATCCGCAATTCGTAGGTACCGGGCACCCAAACCGCTTGGGGTTTGAACTGGCATTTTTTTTCTTCACTCATCACCTGCCATTCACCCGAAACGATTTTTCCGCCCTCATCCAGGATGGACAGGGTTTCACGCAGCAGGCTATAATCAAGGGTCTCTCCCAAATCCACTTCCAGGGGTTGCCCAGTGCCCGGTTGCGGCTGGTTGATCCGCCATTGACCCGGATCCGGGGAAAGGCTGTCGCGCGGCACCGTCACGAAAGATTTCGCGTAGGATTTCGGCAGGCAAGCACCCTGCTCATCGGGCCAAGCGGCCGAAACGACCAGCCGATACCGCGTTCCGTTTTGCAGGGGCGACCCCAGCAGTCGGTTTGGTTGCAGATCACGTTTGATCCGTCCCGGATCCAACCAGAGGGTAAGCACGGTTCGATCGGTATTCCAAAGTTCCGGCTGCAAATCAAGAAACACCCCCGGCACGGTATCGTTCTCGTTGTTTAGCAAACCAACGTATTTTTGTGCTTGTCCTTCCCGCATTGGCCGGGAGAAACGCAAATAAATTTTCAGCAGGTTTTCGGGCAGCGAATCCTGGGAGGGAAAAACGGCCAGCAGGGCAGGCGCGTCGCCGGGGGTCAAGGCGGGAATTTCGATTTCGTCCAGGCGTTTGCCAAGCACCCACACTTGGTAGCGCAGCCCGCGCGTGAAAGGCACCAAAGGTTCGAAGAGAACTTCCTCCCCGGCCGTGCGGTACTGGCCCAGCACGGCAGTTTGATTACCGGTGCCGACCAGTCGTATCTCCGGGAGATGGGCCGGGGAACCGGCCGCAACCGGGGGAAGCAAATTTTTTGGAATGGACAAGCCGGTAGCGCGGTTGCCGTTCCAACGAAGGGTAACGGTGGCCATCTCCGCGCGATGGCGGCAGGCCGAAAGCCAAATAACCACCCAAAAAATCAGGTTGTGCGGCGTGCACAACCTGATCCAACCGGGTTGACAATGTTTACAAAAACCGATCATTGGAGGTCCAAAGGTCAAGGTTGCCGTTGGTGCGTCGCTGTAGCAGAATCATGCGCGTATCGTCCAGTTTGTCGAGCTGAATCACGTTGGTCACCGGCAGCGACACGAAATCAACCCCGGCCGTGGCAGAGTTCTCCTCCACGGGAGAAGTCAGCGCACCCTGGTAGGCGGCAATGCTTTGGTACTTCACTTTGAACACTGGCCGGTTGGAATTGGCCATGAACAGAAAGGATTCGTTGCCCTTCTTCATCGTAACGATGTCCAGGGGAGAATTGCCACTGCCCATCTCGGCTACGGTTCTTCCTTTCACGTGGGTGCCGGGCTTGAGCTCGTCGAGGGGAAACAGCACCAACGGCGTACAGGTATAGCTGGCAACCAGGTACTTCTTGCCGTTGATTTCGGCGGTGGTGAAAGTCTTGATGGGCGCCTGGGTTTCGTATTTGCCGTGGGCAGCGTGGTAGATCTCCAGGGAAGCCTGGTCCTGCTGATTGGTGAAGGGAAAGGGAATACTCCGGAAGGTAGCGCTGAATTCCTGGTTAGACAGTCCGCTGACCATTACTTTGCCATCGGCGTACCCGATGTCAGAAATGGCGGCCACCCGCACCGATTGCCCCCGCTTGTCTTTGGCCTCTTCCGAAGGAACATTGTTCAGGGTCAGGGTGGAGTAGCGGATGTCTTTGAGGGCCACGGCCTCAATTTTATTGCCTTCGATCTTGAGCAGCACCGGCGTGCCATCGCTGTGCTGAACGGCACAGTACACTTTCTTTGAGCGGGGATTGACGGCGATGTCCTGGATGGTGATGTTTTGCACGGTCGTTCCCAGGAGCGCCGCAACCTGCTGATCAAAATTCTTGATATCCACTTCCGTGGGTTTTTCTACCAGCGCCGCATCTTTGGTGTCGATGGCAAAAACGGCGGCACTCTTGGAATCGCCGATGAACAAGATGCCGTCCGGACCAAAGGCCAACGCATTGATGGATTTGATTTCGGGCGTTCCAGTGAGGAAACCTTCCGGCTGGTTGGTTGAACGATGGCTGGCGGCCAGGGATAAAAGTCCGGCAATGCCAATGGACAGGAGTAAAGGGAGCTTTTTCATGGTTGAGGGGGATTTATCTGTTTATTAATCTCGGTTAAAGCGGACAAAACTTCACGTCGTTGGGCAACGGTATCGAGCACGGCTTGGTGAAAGAAGAACTTTTTCTGGCATTGGCCGGAATGCCGGGTACACGCACCATGGTCTCGTCTCTTTACCATTGGTAATCCATCTTTCTCACGAACGGATTGGATGGCTGAATTCCCCGTTTGGATGACGGGATACCGCAACGCCGGACCAAATGAATCCGCAGCAAAGCGGGGTTTGCAAACCGGTTTGCCGCCTGGCCTCAGTAAACGACGGATGGGCAAGGTAGCATACTCCCGAGCCAAAACAAAGAAACGGGTAAGGTTTAAGAAGGCCAGTCAATCTGGTTGCGTCGGATCACGCCGGGTGGCGACGCGACGGCTTAATCAACTGCTAATTATTTGTTGGTCAGCTACTTATTCTTTCGTCTTTGCTTTCCAATATTCCCGGCTGTACATCCGCTTGAACTGCCAGTTCTTGGCTTGCAAGGCAAAGGGCACGTAGGCATGGGCTTCCTTGGAAGAAAGGCTCTGGTGGTAGAGGTCGTCGTCGGTCAGCAGCAGGGCCTGGTACACCTCGTCGTCCTTGATGGTGAGGTCAGCGAAGGGCAGTTCCCGGCGGAATTGCGGATTGGCCAGCGACAGCTTGTCCTTCAGTAGCCAGTCGGTACGGTATTGCTTGGTGGGTTTGGGTTGCGGCTTGTACTGCCCCTGCGACACCTGCCAGGCGTATTCGAGGTATTTCTTGAGCATTTTCGGCCCTTCGTGGCGGGTGTCTTCCGGGTGGAGTTGGGTGGGAAGGATGCTGCTCACCACGTATACGCGATCCCGCGCCCGCGTGATCGCCACGTTGAGGCGGTTCTCGCCGTGCTGGGCGTTGAGGCTACCAAACTGCATGGCCAACCGCCCCCCGGCGTCGGGCGCGTAACCCACCGAGAAAATGATCACGTCGCGCTCGTCGCCCTGCACGTTCTCGATGTTTTTGACGAACAGGCTCTCGGGAAGGAGAAATCCTTTCTCGAATGCCTTCCCCTCCAGCAAGTCCTGAATGAGGGTTTGTTGCTTGAAGTTGAAGGTGACGATGCCGATCGATTTGCCGGGTTGGTCGCGCAGCAATTCTTCCACCAGGTTTACCACCGCTTCGGCTTCGGGCGGGTTGGCATTGTTTTCCCAAACACCTTCCACCTTCACGTACCGAATGGCCGGCTCCCGTTTGTTGATCTCCCGGAAGTCGGGCAGCATTTGCAGCGTATCCCC
>JACMKY010000171.1 GCA_014379925.1 Cytophagales bacterium
CCGCGACAATAACCGGCTCGCCGACCTGATTGAACTGGATTTCCGGATGACGGCCAACTACCTGACCTACGCGTCGCACTTGTTTTCCGGTCGCACCAATCCCACCCGGCTCAACAAGGACTGGTTGTCCAAGCCCCGCAAAAAAGACCTTTCCGCGTACCTGGAAGCGGCAATCGGGAACAACCAGGTCGGTCAGTCGCTGGCCGACCTGCTGCCCAGGAGCGCGCAGTATACCAACCTCCGCCAACAACTGATGCACTACGCCGCGATCGGGGCCCGGGGAGGCTGGCCGGCGGTGTCCGATCCGGCTTCCCTGCGGAAAGGCGGGAGCGGTCCGGCGGTCGCGGCGTTGAAAATGCGCCTGATGCGCACCGGTGACCTGGATTCGACCCGGTTGGAGACCCGGTCGGAGACCCAGTTGGGGACCCGGTCGGCGGGCGTGGCCACGGTTTCGTCGGTTCCGGGCCGGGATCGCTTCGATGCCCAAGTGGAAACCGCGTTGAAAAACTTCCAGGAACGGCACGGCCAGGATCCGACGGGCCGGGTGGACAGCGCTACGCTGGCCGAACTCAACGTGTCGGCGGCCCAACGCATCCAGCAGATTGAACTGAACATGGAGCGGCTCCGGTGGCAGTCCGACAGCGGGCTGGGAAGCAACTACCTGCTGGTCAACGTGCCGGAATTCCGCGCCCGGGTGATTGAAGGCAACCGGGTACCCCTGACGATGCGGGTGATTGTGGGACGGGAATTTACTTCCACGCCCATCTTCACCGACACCCTGGAATACCTGGTGTTCAGCCCGGACTGGACGGTACCCAAAAGCATTATCGAAAAGGAAATGCTGCCGCGCATCCGGGAGAACACGGACTACCTGGAAAAACACGATCTGTGGGTATTCAAAACCTGGGAGGCGGGCGACACCATTCCCCTCGATCCGAAAGCGGTGGACTGGACCGACGTCAAGGTTGCCGACTACCGGGTCGTGCAGAAACCCGGTCCGCGGAATCCGCTGGGCCTGGTGAAGTTCATGTTTCCCAACCCCATGGCCATCTACCTGCACGATACGCCCGCCGATCACCTCTTCGGGGCGGAGCAGCGGGGACTCAGCCACGGCTGCGTGCGGGTGGAAAAACCCCTGGAACTGGCCGAGTACCTGCTGCGGGAAAAAGAAGGTGAGTGGGGACGGGATAGCTTGTTGGTGCACAGGCGGGCGGAAAAACCCCGGATCGTCAGGCTGGCCAGGAAAATTCCGATCCGGATCACTTACCAAACCGCTTGGGTGGACGAGCGGGGCCGCGTGAATTTCCGGGCGGACCTCTACGACCACGACAAAGTGCAGACCAAGGCCATCACCCGCAAGGAAAAAGCGTTGTAAAAACGGGACCGCTGATTACGCGGATTGGGGTGATTCAATGTTGGTAAAACGGGACCGCTGATTACGCGGATTGGGGTGATTCAATGTTGGTAAAACGGGACTTTTTTGCTATCTACGCGCGAAGTTGTCGGGAAGGGAAGAATATGGCAGTAGCCGGGGGTGCGGGCACGGAGGGAATTGGGGCTTGACGAACGTAAATGTTTAATTGTTGCGGCATGATTATTCCTTACGCCATCGGCCTCTCCCTCCTTTTGTTGGGCTGCGGGGGAAACGACCCGCAATCCGCGCGAATCGCCGTGGTGGGGGACAGCACCCGGCCTAGCACGCGGGGAGAACGGATCGTGGTGTACGCCGCTACCTTGCTGGGCACTCCTTACCGGGTGGGTGGCAAGGACGAGCGGGGCTTCGATTGTTCCGGTTTCGTGTCGTACGTCTACCGGAAAAACGGCCTGGACGTTCCTTCCTCCACCAAAGCCCTCATCGGGCTCGGCCGGGAGGTAGACTTGGCGGAGGCAACCTCCGGCGACGTCATTTTCTTCACGGGCACGGACCCGAACGACCCCCGGGTGGGCCACGCGGGCATTGTGGTGTCCAAACCCGGCGAGCCCGTCAAGTTCATCCATTCCTCCTCCGCCAGGTCGTCGGCTTGCGTCAAATACAGCGTGCTGGATACCTCACCGGGTTACCAGCGCCGGTTCATGGCGGTGCGGAGAATGTGGTGATCCGATTTCGGTAGCTTCTCCGTGGTTGGCCGGTTTGGGCAATCCCGATTTTTATTGTAGTTTTCCAACGACCGTCCGCATCCGGGTCTCGACGGGGCTGGTCGGCTACTCTATTCATCCCCCTAAAGCGAACGCGCATGATCAACCGAAGAGAATTTCTCCAAACCGCCGGTGCCTGGACGCTGGGCGGTGCGCTGTTGCCCGAAGCGTGGGCGGCTTCGACGCACCCGGTCGGCATTCAACTGTACAGTGTTCACGAGCCGTTGGTCAAGGACCCGAAGGGCGTGCTGAAGCGGTTGGCCACCATCGGCTACCGGGAACTGGAATCGTTTCAGGGCGACCAAGGCGTTTATTTCGGCATGAAGCCGACCGAATTCAAGAAGTTCGTGGGTGATCTGGGCATGACCCTGCGGGCCAGTCACGTGGGCATCGACCAGGATTTCGAGAAAACGGTGGGCGAAGCCGGAGAGGCGGGAATCAAGTACCTGATTTGTCCCCACCTGGCCGAAAGCAAGCGGCCCAACCTGGACGGCTACAAACGGGTGGCCCAGGAATTTAACCGCTTGGGAGAGATTTGCCGGAAAAACGGTATCCAATTCGGCTACCACAACCACGGCTATCCCTTCGAGAAAATGGAGGGCCAGGTTCCGTACGATTTGTTGATCGGGCAAACCGATCCCAAACTCGTAGTGTTCGAAATGGACCTGTACTGGGTAGTCCGGGGAGGAGCGGATCCGCTGGGTTACATCAAGCAGTACCCGGGGCGCTTCCCGCTCTGGCACGCCAAAGACATGGCCAAGAACAACCAGGACCTGAACACGGAGTTGGGCAAGGGAAAAGTTGATTTCAAGACCCTCTTCCAAAATTCCCAACAAGCTGGTTTGAAGTACGCCTTCCTGGAACACGAGGACAACTATTCCCCCTCACTCTACGAGGCACTCAAGTACGATTACACGTACTTGAAGAATGTGAAGTACTGAGCTGCCGCGGTTGGCACCCAACTTACCCGTTATCTGGCACCCACGCCGGGCGAACCCCCTGCCCGGCGTGGGTTTTAAGTTGAAAAGAGCCGGTAATTTTTTAACAAGGTTGTTCTCTGGTGATACTCTCCTCCGTTTTGTCCAGCCAACCACCAAAGGGAATTGCAGATGCGGACAGGGAAGCCCATCGGCTTGAAGGTGAATGATGTAGACA
>JACMKY010000172.1 GCA_014379925.1 Cytophagales bacterium
ACCTGTTCATCAGCGGATTGAGCATGGGCGGTCACGGCGCTTTGTACCTGTTCTCGCAACGACCCGACCTGTTCCGCAGCGCGGGCAGTACCAGCGGCGTGGTGGACCTGCGCACCTCCGCCGACAAATACAACCTGACGGGTCTGCTGGGCAACCTGGGCGACCACCAGGTCCGTTGGATTCGCTTTTCCGTGCTGGGCAACCTCGACCGGATCGCGGCTGCTAAGAAGGAAATCATCTTCGACTGCGGCGTGGAGGATGGCTTTTACAACGTCAACAACGAATTGCGCGACCGGTGCCTGCAACTGAACATTCCCGCCACCTTCATCAGCCAGCCGGGTGCCCACAACCGGTTGTACTGGCAGAAAGCCATCCGGGCGCACTTTGCGTTTTTTAAGCGGTTGGCCAGCCAGCCGACGGAGGAATAATTGACCGACCGGCGGCCCATCAAAACACGTTCGCCCGGTTCAGCGGCATAACCAGACTGGACGGCTTGCCCAGAATGCGCTTCACGCGCAGGAGGCGTTGGTGGTTGAATTCGTCGTAGTGGGGGGCGACCGGGTCCAGGCTCGACACGCGCACCTGGCTGGCGGCGTGAATGAATTCGTGGTTCCCGATCCACAGGCCCACGTGCGTGACGCGTTCGGGTTCGGCATCGACGGCGGGCTTGCCGAAGAAGAGCAGGTCGCCGGGACGCAGGGCACCGAAGCCGTTGGAAATGTCCACCAATTCGCCCGCGTGCACCTGTTGGGAAGCGTCGCGGGGAATGATCAGGCCGTTCATGAAATAAACGGTTTTGGTAAAGCCGCTGCAATCCACCGCCTTGTAGGAAGTACCGCCCCACAAATAAGGCAGCCCCATCATCCGCTTCGCCGTGCCGACCAGCGACTGCTCCGTGGTTTGCAAACCCGCCAGCCACGTTTCGTACGGCTTGGCCTCGGCACTCGACACGAACGCTTCCCGTCCGTCGGGGTAGGCTACCCGGTAAAATTCGCCCTGCTCCCCCAGTCGCCGCAGCACCGAGCCACCCACCAGGTCCGACACGACCGGGGCAGCAGCGGCTGGTTCGGCGTAGGCGTATCCGGTGGGGTTCACGTAGACGAGTTTGGGCGATTCCTTCCAACGCGCGTACTGAGCGGGGTCCATCCACGCGATTGCGCCCGCGTCGGCCCAGGCGATGTAGCCGTCGGGCGTTTGGGCGAGGCACCAGGTGCCTTGCTGCTTAAAGCGGCGAACGGGCGTACCCAGCGTGGCTTGCGTAGCCAGTTCGGCGGCCTCGCGGGGTTCGGAGCGGATGCTGGCCACGGAAATGGTCACCACGCCGAGCGTTTTCTCGCCCACTTCCGGCAACGGAAGCACCCCGATGCGGTCCTGGTAGGCGATGCCCTGCGCCGTTAGTTTGGCCAGGAACGCTTGCTTGGCTTCCGGCAGGTTGGTTTCGCCCCGCAGCTCCAACTCGTTTCCCCGTCCGGCGGGTTCCACCGTGAAAAGGGCCGTCCGCTTGTCGGGGGCGTGGATTTTGCGGGTTTCAGCGAGGGCGGCTTCGACGGCCCTTCGTACATCTTCGTTCAGTTCTTCCACGGCAACGGCGGGTTTGGTCGTCCGGCAAGCGGACAACAACAGGCTACTGATCAAAAAAAGATACACTTTCTGCATACCCGGTTCACTGGCCGCCGCCAGTTCGGGAAATGTCGTACGTCACCCGGAAACGCGCCAAATCGGGTGGGTATTTTTTTTGGCGCCTTACTTCGTATTCGTAGATCACGCGGCCCAGGCTGCCCAGAAAGGGAAGGCCCACGGTATCGTACTCGTAGCGGTCGTCGTTGAGAATCTGGTCTTCGTTTACGTAAATGGTGGCGGACAGCAAAAATTCCACGCCCCGGTCGAAGTCCACCACGTAGGCGTTGTCGGTGAGGGTACCGTACGCCTGCCCGACCTTGTTGAAGATGCGGAGGTGGTCCGGAACGGTGTCCTGGCGATCGCCGTAGAGCAGGAACTTACCGTAACCGTCTGCGTATTCCGGGGCATTGTAGGCGGGGTAGCGGGTTTCCCTCGGCAGTTGTGAGAGGCATTGGTAAAGAAACCGGTAGTCCGGTTCGGTGAGTTGGTGCCGTTGGTGGGGAGGTACGCTGTTGGGGAACAACACCGTGCGGAGCATCCGCTGCTGGTCTTCGAGGGGAAAGTTGTTGGCGTGCGTAAAATCCTTGGGTTGCTTTACCAGCGAATCGCCCCTCATTTCGCCCTGCCCCTTGAAGACGGGAAAGCCCGATCGGTATTCCCGCTTGTTTTCAACCAACGGCTGCTGATAGATGACCTGGTTGCCGGCCAGAAACCGCACGGGGTTGGTAAACCGGTTCTGTTCCCGGTCCGCTCCCACGGCCAATCGGCTCACAATCCGCGTTTCGCGGTAACCCTTGCGGTGCAGCTCTTCGTTGAGTGCTTCCTGGCCAATGAATTCGTACAACCGGTTGAAGGCGTCGTTGTCGCTGACGACGAAGATTTTCCTGATGTAATGGGCTACCGAGGGAAGAAAATTTTTCGCACTCGAGTCGGAACGAACCTTCGTTTGCCCGCAACACGCGCTGTCGATTTGCACGGTGGTGTACTTGTCCAGCCCGGGTACGCGCAGCCGGTTCAATTTTTCCAGCGCCAGCAAGGTGGCGGGCATTTTCACGGTGCTGGCGGGGTAGAAATAAGCGTGCTGGTCCACCCGGTAGCGGTAGCTGCGAAACGTGGGTCGGTTCCGACGGTCGCGGTCGATTTGGGTGTACAGGATTTGGACCTCGTACTTCTCAGGTTGGGCGAGTACCCGATCCAGAATCGCTGACCTGCCTTTCAACAACCGCGGCAAAAAGGAGGAATCGGACGGCGCCTGGGCCGAAGCGAGCAGGCCAGGCCATCCCAAGAGAAAAATGAAACGCCAACGAAGCATTCGGGATACGGGGGTGTCTTGACTATTCAGCGGCCGTCTGTAAAGTGCCAACTTGGTAAATTATTTCACGCAAAGCACGCAAAGCAGATTCGCGAAGGCCGCAAATAGGCCTTACTTAGCGGCCTTTGCGAACCTGACTTTGTAGACCGGCTCCGTTCGACTCAGAACCCCGCTGCCTGACCGTCTTTGCGGGATTCGCTGGCTCCGTGGTAAACCTTGTTTTTGGCATCGTACATAATGGCTTGGTAGCCACCGTAGCCGCCGAAACCATAGCCCACGTTGTGCCCTTGGCGCAGCAGTTCCCGAATGGTTTCGTAAGGATAACCTGATTCGAGCGAAATGAGCCCGGAATCAATCATCTTCTCGCCCGTTGGCTCCGACGACCCTTGGTGGTCGATGCGGGGCGCATCGCCGGCTTCCTGCGGATTCATTCCGAAATCGACCATATTCATCACAATTTGCACGTGGCCCAGCGGCTGAAAACCGCCTCCCATCACCCCGAAACTCAGGAAGGGTTGCCCGTCCTTGGTTACGAAGGCCGGAATAATGGTCTGAAAGGGACGTTTATGGGGGGCGTACGTGTTGTTCTGCCCGTCGATCAGACTGTAGAGTTCACCCCGATCCTGGAGCATAAAGCCCAAGCCATCGGGCACCATGCCCGAGCCGAATCCCCGGTAGTTGCTTTGGATCAACGAAACAAGGTTGCCTTCGTCATCGGCAACGGTCAGGTAAATCGTATCGCCCTCCTTGAGCGCCGGGTTGCCCGCCTCTACCCGGCTGGCGGCCCGGTTGGGGTCGATGAGTTTGCGCCGTTCGGACGCGTACGCTTTAGAGACCAGCTCTTTCACGGGTATTTTGGCAAACGCGGGATCGGCGTAGTATTTAGCCCGGTCTTCGAAGGCCAATTTTTTGGCTTCCACAAACCGGTGGATGTGTTCGGGACTGCCCCACGGCGTTTGCGAAAAGTCGTACCCTTCCAGAATGTTCAGCATTTGCAGCGCGGCAATGCCTTGGCCGTTGGGCGGTAATTCCCACACATCGTAGCCCCGGTAATTCGTGGAAACGGGCTCCACCCATTCGGAAGTGTGGTCGGCCAGGTCTTTGGCACTCAGGTAACCGTCCATCTTCTTCATGAATGCATCAATTGTGCGGGCGATGTCACCCTTGTAAAATGCATCGCGGCCACCCTTCGCGATCTTTTCCAGCGTATTGGCCAAGGCCGGGTTCTGAAAAATTTCACCCCGTTTGGGGGCGGCTCCGGTGGGCGCGTACGTCTCTTTCACGTTGGGGTATTGGCCAAAGCGGTTGATCATTCCGGACCAGGAGCCGGCCGCTTCGTCGTGAACGGGGTAGCCCTCCCGGGCGTAGCGGATGGCGGCGGCCAGCACTTTGGGCATCGGGGTTCGGCCAAACCGTTTGTGCAGTTCAAACCAACCGTCTACGCAGCCGGGTACGGACACGGGCAATGGCCCCGCGGGAGGAATGTGGGTTAAGCCACGCTTCTGAAATTCCGCCAGCGTCAGGCCGTAAGGCGATCGTCCGGACGCATTCAAACCGTACAGCTTTTTGGTTTTGGCCTCCCAAACAATGGCAAACAGGTCGCCACCAATCCCGTTCATGTGCGGCTCTACGACACCTTCCATGGCATTGGCCGCAATGGCGGCATCGATGGCGTTGCCGCCCGACCGGAGTACGTCGATGGCGGCTTGGGTCGACAAGGGGTGCGAGGTGCAGGCCATGCCGTGTCGGGCCATCACGACCGAACGGGTAGCAAATGGTTTGCCGCCGAGCCGGTCCTGCGCGCGCGCAGGAGCGAATAAACTGCCGGCCAACAGTAGGCCGATGATGCGCAATGCGTGTTTCATGGGGCAGGGGTGAGGGATGCTCAGGATACGGAGAAAAGGCTGTGCCCAGGCCCAACGGCAAACACCGTACGGACGGATAAGCACTTGCCCAAGGTAGTAAAAAAAGTCATCGCACTTACCAGCACTTCCCCAACGGGATAAAAAAAGCCATCACCTCACTGCGGGGCAACTCCTGCTTTCTCCGACTATCCGACGCCAACGGGGCCTTCCAGGTGCAGTTGGCTCAGGTCCAATCCCAACTCCCCGGCCAATTGACGGACAACTTCGAAGGCGTATTGCTTGCGAAGCACCAGGCCACCGCCCTGATAGAACTCCTGAACAGAACTTTGGGACAACACGAGCGAAGCCGCGTTGTCCCCGAAGCGTTCCACGACCGCCTGCCGCAGGACGGCTCCGACCCGCTTGCGCTTTTCAACCTCGGCCTCGGAAATGCTGGCCACTGGCCGTCGGTAGGGCGGTGGCGGCCGGTGCGGAATGTTCTGCTCGTCGGCCCGTTGCTGGGCCTGTTGCACGGTTTCTTTGAACTGCCGGAAATACTCACGGTCCTTGACCATTCGGAGCAACCCTTTCAGGTTACTCCACTCATTGGGGTTGGCGGCGGGCCGGATGGCCAATTCCACCAGCACCTCGTTGGGGATAACGAAGGCCGAAGGTTTGTTGAAGGTGCGCCCCAGCCCGTCGCGGAAGTCGTACAAAGCCCTGAGAATAAACTGTTGGTAGTAAGTAAGCCGGTTGGTGTCGCGCAGTTTCAGGTGTGGCTCAGGGTTTTCGCGGCTTTCCACCAGTTCCAACAGGCGGCACTCCTCTTCCAGCCAGTGTTCGCGGCCCAACCGTCGCAACTCAGCCAGGAGCTGGTCCTTGAGGTCGTGCAGGTAGGCAACGTCGGCCGCCGCGTACCGCAGTTGGTCGGCGGTCAAAGGACGCGTGTTCCAGTTGCTGACCTGCAACGACTTATCCAGGTCGAGGCCCAGGTTCACCGCCAGCACGTGAGCCAGTGAGGTTTTCGGATAATTCAGGATTTTCACGGCCAACTCGGTATCCAGCAGGTTGCGCGGCTGGCAACCCAGCGTTTTCAACAGGGTAATGTCGCCAGCCGCGCAGTGGAGGATCTTGGTAATCGTCGGGTTTTCCAGGATGTTCCAGAGCGGCTGGAGGTCGGCAACGGCGAAGGGATCGATGATAAAACAAACGGGCGCGGTTGCTTCGCCGGTGCCATTCGGGTTAGACGGGGGACGGGTGGCCACCTGGACCAGGCACAGGTTGAGTCCGTAGGTGTAGCGGTTGTTGTCAAACTCCAGGTCAAGGGCGATTTCCGGGCTTTCGCTCAGTTGACGAACGGCCCGGTCGAAATCGGCCGGGTGGGCGACGAGGTAGCTTTTCAAACGGTCGGGGATTTGGAATGGCTCCGTGGCAATTTACGATTTTACCCCGATTCCTGCTCGATGAAGGGTTGACCGTCGATGGTCGATGACCAGGAATTCTTCCTGGTGCCTCGCTCTACTCCCCATACCAAGGCGCTCGGGTTTAACGAGCCTAAGGGCTCCCCCGTGAAGCCGATCTACGTTCGAACCCCGTTCAAGCTTTCGGATAAATCTTGCGGCCCAAGTGAACACTTCCCTTGCGTTCGTTCAATGCTGTCCGTAAGTGAACGGTGAACTGTCCGTAAACGGACGGTAGAAAAATGGAAAAGTGGCAAATAGAGGGCGCTGAAGCCCATTCAAGTCGTGGCACAAGGATTGTATACACAGAACTGGGCAATACAAACTACTGACCCGTCAACGCCTTTCATTTCGCTTATTGGATCCAAGTTTTCTACTCAACCACGGCAAGTTCACCTAAAGGCCCTAAAAATGTTTTACAATTACCTCAAAGTGGGAATCCGAAACCTCCTTCGGTACAAGGTATTTTCATTCATCAATGTGTTCGGCCTGGCCGTGGCCATGTCCGTTTGTTTGTTGCTTATCCTGATGTTGGCCGATCAAAAAAGCTACGATCAGTTCCACGCGAAGAAGGATAGAATATACCGCATTCTCTGGGACAAGGAAAACTCAAAAGCACCGTCGGCGGCTACCCCCTTTCCTTTGGCGGGCACGTTAAAAAACGATTATCCCATTGTGGAAGAAACGACGCAACTGACCAGAGGAGTCGGGGGAGACGTTATTTACAACCAGCGAAGCCAGGAAATGCGCGGCTATTTTGCCGATGCTTCGTTTTTCAAGGTATTCAGCTACCCGTTGGAGAAAGGAAATGAGCGCAGTACACTGGTACTTCCCAACTCGATGGTCATCACCAGTGCGTACGCGCACCGCCTATTTGGTGACGAAAATCCAATCGGAAAAACCGTTCAATTCGTTGACCGCGGGGGTGGACTAGATTCACCTCCGGTCAATTGGGGACTCTATACCATCACCGGGGTCATCGCCAACAAAAACCATAAATCGCACTTGAAATTTGACTTTCTGATTTCATCTTCGTCCAGAAAAGCCTTGTACGAAGAAAACAAAACCGATGACCTCACGAACCGCTGGGAAAGCAACCAATGCTATACTTACGCGTTGTTGGATCCCGATAAAAACGGTTCCGATTTAACGGTTTCTTTGAATGACCTTGTACGGCGTAAACGGGACGAATTTAAAGATGTGAAAGGCTTTAAACTGATGGCGCAGCCGCTGACTAAAATCACTCCGGGTAGGCTGGTCTCCAATGAACCAAGCTACAGCTTGCCAATCGTGGCCTATTATTTTTTGTCATTGCTGGCGTTGGTCATTATGATTTCGGCTTGCCTGAATTACACCAATTTATCAATTGCCCGGGCCCTTACCCGTGCCAAAGAGATCGGCGTTCGCAAAGTGACCGGCGCCCAAAGAAAAGACCTGATTTTTCAATTCCTGAGTGAATCGATCATCACCGCATTGCTCGCGTTAGCGATGGCCATTCTGCTACTCATTTTTATGAAACCGGCTTTTAAGGCTCTTTGGATTAACCAGTACTTAAATTTTGATCTGCAAGAAAACATCCCGGTTTACTTTCTCTTTGCCGGATTTGCGTTGCTCATTGGTACCGTTGCCGGCGCTTACCCGGCCTTGCACTTGTCAACGTTCCAGCCGATCAAAGTGCTTAAGAATACGGACAGCCTGCGTCCGGGGAAGTTAGGGATGCGAAAAGTGTTAAGCGTTTCCCAATTTGTCATCTCCTTGCTCTTCATCACTACCTCCATTTTGATCCATAATCAGTTCAGGCATTTTGTCGAATTTGACTACGGGTTCAACGCAAAGAACATCGTAAACGTGGCATTACAAGGAAATGACTACCGGAAAATTTCAAACGAATTAGCCGCAGTGCCCGGGATCTCCACCATTTCGGCTTGTGATTACATTCCTGCCACCGGAACCCAAAATGGGATAGAGTTAAAGGTACCGGGCAGCGAAGAGGAGTATAAAAAATTAACGCTTTTATTGACGAGTGAAAATTTTGTGGATAATCTCCGCATCAAGTTCCTCGCCGGGAGACAACTGACCGCTACGAGCGACTCATCAAATCGGTTTATTTTGGTAAACGGGGCCGCGGCAAAGGAATTTGGTTATCAATACCCATCCCAAATGATCGGACAGATAGTTGAATCAAAATGGGGTAAAGAAACCCTGGAGGTAATTGGCGTGGTGGAAGATTTTGTTTTCCGGCATCCGATGGGGGGTACGGATAAAATCGGCCCGTTGGTATTGCGAAACCAGCCCGGTAGCTTTGGTTACCTGAATGTGCAAATTGCTTCGGGTAATTTGATGGGCACGGTTGCGAAATTGGAAAATAAATGGAAAAGCATTGATCCGGTTCATCCGTTCAAATACGAATTTTTTGATCAGCAACTGGCCGCAACCCACCAAGGACTTTTTGACGTGGTTTCCATCCTGGGTTTCATCGCTTTTCTGGCCATCACCATCGCCTGTTTAGGTCTGCTCGGAATGGCGACTTACGCAACTGAAAGGAGAAAGAAAGAAGTGGGGATCCGAAAAATCCTGGGTGCGGAGGCTTGGCGCATTGCCCTTTTGCTCTCCAGAGAGTTTTTCAGCGTGTTGGTAATATCCGTATTGATTGGCGCTCCCTTGAGTTATCTCCTCAATAACTTTTGGCTTCAGAATTTCCCCAATCGGGTTGAATTTGGCCTTGGTACGGTCTTGTCAGGGGCTGTCATCTTGCTGGTATTGGGTATATTAACCATTGGATCACAAACCATCCGGGCTTCGAAGCGTAAACCAGTTGATGCTTTAAAAATGGATTAAACTGAACGCGAACCAACCACTCCGTCCGCCACCCGCTTGCTAAAAGTCAAGCACCTGTTTCAGCCGCGCGTGGCCGCTCCCGCTGACGGGCAGTTTGCTGCCGTCTTTCAGAATGAGCAGGTAGCTGCCTTTCTCGTAGAGCTCGAGTTGGGCGATCTGGCCGACGTGCACCAGGTAGGACCGGTGGATGCGGATGAATTGGTCGGCGTCCAGGTGTTCCTCAAAGTATTTCATCGTTCCCCCCTTCAAGTGCTTGCCATCGTCGGTGTACAGCATCACGTAGTCGTCCTGCGCCTCTAGGTAGCGGATCTTTTCCACCGGAATGACCTTGATTTTCGAACCGGTCTTCACCACCACGCGCTCCAGCGTCGGTTCGTGTTGCCGCACGTGTTCGATCAGGTGCTGGATGGAGTCCCGGCTGGTGCTTTGCTGGCGGTGTCGTTGGAGTACTTTCTGCACGGCCGCGTCGAAGCGCTCCCGGGAATACGGTTTCAAGAGGTAATCGACGGCGTTTAACTCAAAGGCCTGGATAGCGAACTGGTTGAACGCGGTGGAAAAAACCACCAGCGGGGGCGATTCGACCAACTCGAGCATTTCGAAACCGGTGATCTTGGGCATCTGCACGTCCAAAAAGATCAGGTCGGGCTGGTGCTCGCCGATGGCTTTCAACCCCTCGAATCCATTGGCGCATTCTCCCACCACCTCGATGGCCGGGTACGCTTGCAGGTACGCGCGGATGACGTGGCGGGCCAGTTCTTCGTCGTCAATAATGAGGGCTTTCACGGGAGGATTCATTGAAGGGTAAGGGCATCGGTGAAAAGAAGTCAGGTTCGTTGGGTTACCGGAAGGCGCGGTTGAGGTCCGCCGGGCTAAATGAACTGCGGAATCAACAGGTTCACTTCGTAGGTGTCTTCCGTACGGTGGATGATGAGCAGGTCCGGACGGTTATAGAGCAGCAGCAACCGATCCTGGATGTTTCTCAAGCCGATACCCTCGCCCTTTCGCGCCGCCGCGTCGGGGTCAAAATTATTCCAGACGCTGATCTTCAAGAAGTTTCTTTCCATACTACAACGGAACCGGATGGTTACCTGGTCCAGGCTTTCGTACACGCCGTGCTTGATGGCATTCTCAAAAAGCGGCTGCAGAATCAGGTTGGGCAGCAAACCGGTCAGACAATTTCCCTCCACCTGCGGTTCGAAGCGCAAGCGGTTGCCAAAGCGGGTTTTCTCAATGTCCATGTAGAGGCCCACGTTGTGCATCTCTTCGGCCAGCGAAGTCAGCTGTTTGCCATCCTGGGCCAGCGAATACCGCAGGAAGTCGGATAGTTTGATGGTCATCTCCTGGGCTTTCTCCGGGAAAGTCATGGTGAGTGAACTGATGGAATTGAGGCTGTTGAAAATGAAGTGCGGGTTGATCTGTGACCGCAGCGTAGCCAGTTCGGCGTCCCGCACCAACGTGTTGAGACTCGCCTCCTGCCGGGTTTTCTCCTGGAAGTTCACGTAGTAGGTAACCAGGTAATACAACAGAATGATAACCAGGTAGAAGGCAAGCCCGACCAGGAAACGGCCGGGCAGCGAGGCCTCGGCAAACGACGGGTAAGTCGCTGAATTCAAGAACAAGGTGACCAGGGTTTTGGCGAGTGAGATCCAAAGCAAAAGCACGACGGTGGCCGTTGCCAGGTGGGTAAGGAGGATGGAAAACAACCCCTCCTTCTCCACGTTGACAAACCGGACTACGTACCACAAACTCAACCCCAACCCGCCGAACAGCCCGTTGGATACGGCACTGTCGACGACCGCCGTCGGAAAGTCCAACCCGTAGAAACGAATCAGGACAAACCCGTGCACCCCGGCGATGGCTAGCCAAACGAGCAGGTAGGCCCAAGCGTGGCGGAGATGAGAGAAGATGGGATGGAACACGGGGCTCGGATGAAAATCTCTGTTCAGTTAACACTTGGTCGCTTGGAAGCGGTTTGACGGGGCCGCCCGTGCGGTTGATTCTTTGAGGCGGTTCCCCGCTGGGGATGGAAACAACGGATTCTTGCGCGGGGCGGCCCAGGCGAAGCAAGGCAATTTTGAGAAGCCTAGCCGCCGTAGCCAAAAAGACGTGTTTGCCGACCAAAAGATCACCGCAAACGCTGCTTAATCGTCCCGGGATTTCACCGGGCGCAAATTGCTTCTACATACTTTTGAGCTCGCCGCCGCCGAAGATAACCACTCCCTTGATGTACAAGGTCTTGCCTTCGTTTGGTCGGACGTTGGCAACGAATCGCCGTTTGTCCTCGAAACCACCGAAGATGGCCGTGACCTCCGACTTCACGTTCCAGTCGGCGGGAACGATCAGGGTGCTGCCGCCGAAGACGGTGAACAAGTCCACCACGTTCGGGCCTTCCGAGAGTTGGCTGTTCAGCAGGTTGATTTCCAGTCCCCCGAATACGGTCGTCAGGCGGCCGCCCCGGAAATTGGTTGAAAGGATAGCCCGTTTTCCCCCCCCCAATACGGCCGTTTCATCGAGGTAATCCATCGAGAGCCCCTGGGGGTCGTGGTAGCGGCCGGCGTCCTGACCAATGCCCCGGCGGAGGATGAAAGACACGCCGATTGCCACCAGGATCAACGGCCAGAAGTCCCAGACCCGGTCGGAAGAAACGTTGAAGAGCTTGGGCAGCAGGTTGAACACCCCGATCGAAATGAGGATGATGCCGGGCGTTTTGTTGTCGCGGTTCCCCAGGGCGAACAAGCCGACCAGAATAAAAACGGAACCCCAGGAGAAAAGGTAGTTCGGAAAGAAGAAAGGGATGAATCCCAGGTTTCTCAGCAACAAGAATCCGCCGAACACGACGAACACCACCCCGAGCAAGATTCTCCGATCATTCAATGCAGTTTTCATGGCCTTTGTTTTTTCTGTAAACGTAGTCCTTGGGCGATGGCATCGGTAGGACCAATCGGTAAACGGGGGAAAATTATCGGTAAAAGGAGAATTTACCGGGCGAACGCGGACCGCTCGCCAGGAAAGCAGAACGGAAGCGGTCTTTGCAGAAAAACCTACATTTGGTTTTTCTGCGGGCGGGCCAGCGGAAGGATTCGCGCCGGAAGTCCCTCCGAAGCGCACGTTTTGAAAAAAAACACATAAAAAAAGTCCTGCAACGGGGGCAGGACTTTAACGGAGAACGGGGATCTTACAGAAAAAATACTATTCCGAAAGAATGGCAACCACAATGCCTGCCCACGTAACGAGTGCAATGGCAAGTTTGAACGCGAACTCGCCGTCGAAGGTAATTTTGGAAACTTTCATAGTCGTATAGTTTAGTATGCGTGTACTGATTTACTATGAATACATCCCCGGGTAAAAAGGTAAATCTAAGTTAGGCGTTTTTTGTAAAAAAAAACAATTATTTTTCTTCGTAGGATGCAAATGCCTTTTTAACGGTGTAAGAATACCTTACAAGTAACCCCGGACGGACAACAATGTACGTTGGAAGGGCGAATTGCCCCACGCTTTCCCGGAAGTCGAACCCCATTCGCTCAACGAACGGCCAACCGGGCGACCATCAGCCCCGTCTGGGTGGGATGAGCCAGCAGGTATTCGGCCAGCGGCTGACGGCTAACGATTACCTTACCTGCCTCGGAAGAGGCGTGCAGCAGATGGACGCGTCCGTTGCGGCGCACGGCAAAACCGACGTGCGAAGCATCCAATCCTCCCAGGCTGGTGGTAATGGCCAGGAGATCGCCGTCCCTCAACTGCGATTCGACGCGCTGCACCCGGTCCTTCGGCAAGTAGGACAAATGGCGTTGGGTAAGGGAGGCTTCTACCTGCCGCAGGGCTTCGTAGTTGCGTGGTTCCTCCAGTTGGCGATACGCGGCGCGGTGAGTAGTCATGAACCGGAGCGATTTATCGAATGGCTGGCCGCCCAACTGATCGGTGATGATCTGGAGCGTGCCCTTCCGCTGGTTTTCGTACAACCAATCCGAAAGGTAATGCAGTCGGGAGGGATATCCGTCGAGGGTATCGTTGCGGTACCGAAGCCGCTGCAAGGCCTGACAGTACCCTTCAAAGGTCGGGTCGGATTGCAGTACCAGGGCGAGCGCACTCTCCACGAACGTGGTACAGTCCAGGCCGCGCAGGTTGACCACCAATTGTTCATCGGACGTCACTTCCAGGGTGTGCGATTGGTAGGGAGTACCCCCGAAACTTTGGCCGACCGCCACCAGGCGTTGCGCCACCGGGAGCGTATCCAGGTTCTGGACCATTGTCCGTTTCGTTTGCCAGATCTGGCGGTCGCCACTCGTGCAGACGGCCGGATACTTGCTAACCTGGGCGTTGCCAAGCAGGGTAATCGACGAGAGAAACACGGCCATCCAGGTCTTCATAACGGAAATTTTGAATCAAGGCCACCAACGAAATCGCAACCCAGTTGTCAATGAACGAAGCACACCGGCAGTTTTGTGAGGCATACGGCATCGAAGACCCTTCGCACTTCGCCCGGCTTTACGAGTTAGATGAGGTAATTCTGTTCCTGCCCCCTCGTCCAAGCGAGGAGGAAAGAAACGCCCTGCTCAACTTGGTTGGCTTGCGGGGAGAAACCTACGGTTTCCTGGATTATGTGAAGTCCAACAACACGTTCGAACTGATCATGCAATGGCGAGAAGCCACCGGCAACTTATGAGTTAGCCCGTTCTTTCAGGGGGTCGTGTCCCCAGTTCATCAGCGAATACCGCCACCGCGTGTCCGTCACGTCGCCCGAGGGGCGTTGCGCGGAGTGCCGTTTGATGTAGGCGATCACCTGGTGCATATGGGCGTAATCCTCCTCGTCCAGGTCCGACTTGCTGGTTCGCAGGATGTCCACGATCCGTCGGCCCGATTGGTGCCCCACCGCTTCGGTCTCGCCCTCGTTTTTGAAACCGACTTCCTTGGATTCGGACGACGCCAGCCACCTTTCCAGTTGCTGGGGCGTCATGTTCACCAGCGATTTGAATTCCTTGATTGCTTCCTCTTGCTCTTTCGTTGCTCTGTCCACGTCAGTTGTCGTTTTAGGTAGTTTTAGGTAGTTTTAGGTCATTTTATCTTTTCTTCTTATACTGGCAACGCTTCCGTGTGGTTGCGAATTGCATTTTTACCACAAACGCAACGCGCTCCGGAGGACTCGGTCGGGGAAATTCTTGCGCCGGATTCACGGCCAAATCCGGCATTACCTTCCACCGGTGGCCTCACCAGCAACGGTTACAGGTCAACCCTGCGGGACAAACCCGCCGCCCCCAATAACAATACCGCCACCACCGCAAACCCAGTTGATAAGCCCACTTCCCTGGCAATGATTCCGATGAGCGGCGGGCCGGCCAGAAAGCCGATGAAACTGAAGGTAGCGAACGTGGCCAGTCCCACCCCCGGTGCCAGCCCCGGTAGGCGCGCGGAAGCACTGTAGAGGATGGGTGCGCCCAATGCACACCCCGCCCCCAGGAGCGTGAAGCCCGCAATGGCCGTCAACGGAAAGGGCAGCAGAACGGCCAGTGCCAAGCCCCCGGCACCAATCAAGCCACTGGCGGTGAGCAGGGCGTTTTCGCCGAATTTGAGAATGAGGGTGTCGCCGGTAAAACGGCCCAGGGTCATCGCCAGCGAAAAGCCGGCGAAGCCCAACGCCGCAACGCCGGCGCTGGTCCGCAAATAGTCTTTTAAGTACACCGCACTCCAATCGAAGGCCACGCCCTCGCCCATCCCGATGGCCAGGCCAATGAAGATCATGCCCGCCAGCGCCCGGTTGGGCCAGGTAAACCAAGCCCCCGGCTGCTCCCGGACGAAGGGCACGCGCATCACCACGGATCGCTGCCAGAGGTTGAGCGCCAACACGACCGCCGCCAGACCCGCCATGTGGACCTGGGGCGAAACGCGCAGGCCCATCAACCCGCCCGAAAGACCCGCTCCGACCAGTCCACCCAGGCTCCACAGGCCGTGGCAGGTTGCCATGATGGTGCGCTTTTCGGCGCGTTCAATGGCCGTGGCGCAGGTGTTCATGGCCACGTTCAGCAACGCCCCGCACGTACCGGTTAGAAACAAGCCCACGACCAGCACCGGCACGTTGGGTGCCGCAACGGGAACGAAAACGCAGCAACCGTAGAGCAACACGCTGAACACCGTAACTTGGGGAGCCCCGAAACGCCCGATGAGGAGGCTGCTGAACGGATTCATCAACACCAGTCCGGCCGGCAGGGCAAACAGCGTCAGGCCCAGCTGGGCGTCGTCGAGGCCCAGTTTCGCCTTCACGTAGGGAATGTGCGTGGACCAGCCCCCGAACTGTACGCTCAGGGAGGCAAACACCAGCCCAATGGCCCGACTCGGTGGATGGGTGAAGAAAATCGTCAGGTTGCGGACGAACGGTAGGCGGTCCTTGACGGAATTGCGAACGGGGGCAGCCATGAATTCAGGTTTGGAAAAGCAACGGGGAAACCCGCCAGGTACTTACGGAGCAAGGTTCGACGGATTGGCACGCTACCCCGCTTCTAAAGGGATTGAAGAATCGCCCCGATGGGTGTCTCGCCCTGGAAGGCCTTGACCAGGCGACCTCCCTCGGCGTAGACGTACAGGGAGGGCGTCGGAATGTAACCGAAACCGGAGATGATGTTGGCCGGGTCGGTATAGGCAAACCAAACGTTCGCGTGGCCAGCCAATCGATAGGTAGTGGCAAACTGACCGAGCTGGGCAAGCGGTGCCGAAGACACGAAATACAAAGCGTATGCTTGGAAGCTGGCGAGGTGTTCCCGAATCTGAACGGCTTGCCGCTGGCAGTGGTCGCAATCGGGCAGGAAAAGCACCAGAACCGTCTTGCCCGGCAGATCCCGGGCCAGCACGCGGGAACCGTCCAATTTGGTCAGGAGCATGCCACCGGGCAAGTCGTTTCGCGCGGCCGTTGGCAAGGACGGCTTGGCTGCCTCGGGAGGGGCAAGGGAGCGGTCGGCCTGATCGGAGCGCCGGTAAAAAACCACGCCGAGCGCGGCAATCACTGCGAAGAGCACCAACACCAAGGGCCATCTCAATTTTTTCATTCGGTTCGTAAACGGGCTTTCGTTAAACTGGCGGGGTAGCTTCCTCCCAGCCATTCTTCTTTTCGGGCCAATTTACGACGGTTTGTTCAATGAAAGGTTCGCCTTCTTGCCAATAGCGGGTTATAATTGAAAAAGACGCGGGTTGGGAACTGCCGCAACGCCGGGGTGACGTTACGGAACAAACGAAACCCAACGTTTTGTAAAACGGGCGTGACCGGCCGTAAGAAATCGCGATTCCTTCCCTACCTTTGACGACTCCATTCTTCGATGAAAAAAACCCTGGTCTTTTTCCTGGCGAGCATGCTCCCGGTGGTTCTGGCCCGCGAACCCTCCCGACCCCTTCCGGCGGGTGATCCGTATCCCCGCAATGCCCACCTGGACGTGCTTCACTACCGGTTCCAACTAACGCTCAATGATGAAAACGACCAGATCAGTGGGGAGGCCACCGTGGAGGTTCGTTTCCGGGCAGCCTCCGTTTCGGAGTTTGAACTGGACTTGGTGGACCGGGGTGCCGACGGAAAGGGAATGACGGTCGAATCCGTGACCAGCGAGGAAAAAGCGATTCCCTTCGTCCACCAGAACGACCGCCTCCGCCTGCAATTGCCCGTCCCGGCCCAGCCGGAGCAGAAACGCGCGTTCCGGATCGCCTACCGGGGCATTCCCGAGGACGGGCTGATCATTTCCGCCAACCAACACGGCGACCGTACGTTTTTCGGCGACAACTGGCCGAACCGCGCCCGTCATTGGTTGCCCACCGTGGATCATCCCGCCGACAAGGCTACTTGCGAATTC
Organism: Cytophagales bacterium; assembly: GCA_014379925.1. GTDB lineage: Bacteria > Bacteroidota > Bacteroidia > Cytophagales > ES-bin-26 > ES-bin-26. The sequence continues at coordinate 16,901 of JACMKY010000172.1, forward strand.
GTCGTGATCGCCCCCAACCACTACCAAGTAATCGCCAACGGTGCGAAAGTCCAGGAAACGGACTTGCCCGCCCTTACCCGCCGGACCCACTGGAAAGAGTCCGTTTCCATTCCAACCAAGGTGATGGTAATCGGCGTAGCCCGGTTTGCCGTGCAGCAAGTGGGCGAGGTGAACGGCAAACCGGTGCAGAGCTGGGTGTACCCGCAGGACCGGGAGGCCGGTTTCCACGATTACGCGCTGGCCCTGCCCATTCTGCGGTTCATGGAGCAGCGAATCGGCCCTTACGCGTACGAGAAACTGGCGAACGTGCAGTCGAAAACGCGCTACGGCGGCATGGAAAACGCCAGCAACATTTTCTACGACGAGAAGACCGTCACCGGAAAACGCGACTCGGAAGACTTGCTGGCCCACGAAATCGCCCACCAGTGGTTCGGCGATTCGGCTTCGGAACTGGACTGGCACCACGTGTGGCTGAGCGAAGGGTTTGCCACCTACCTCACGCAGGTGTACCGGGAAGCCACCTACGGACGCGAACGGCTGGTGCAGGGCATGACGGAGGCGCGTAGCAAGGTACTGGCCTACTACCAGAACACGCCCGACGCGCCCATTGTCGACACCACCGTCACGGACCTGAACCAGTTGCTCAACCCCAACTCATACCAAAAGGGGGCTTGGGTGCTGCATATGCTGCGCCACGCGGTGGGCGAGGAAAGCTTCTGGAAAGGAATCCGTGGCTACTACCAGCAATACCGCGACGGCAACGCCCTCACCGCCGATTTCCAGCGGGTAATGGAAGAGGCATCGGGCAAGGACCTGGCTTTTTTCTTCCAACAATGGCTTTTCCGGGCGGGGCAACCCGTGCTGGAAGGTACCTGGCAATACGACACGGCGGGAAAGAAGCTGCTGGTGCGGTTGAAGCAAATCCCGCGAAACGGCTTCCTTTTCCGGTTTCCACTGGAAATCGGAGTGTACAACGCGGCCGGGAAACGCGTCAAAACGACAACGCTGGAAGTCGATCAAACGGAACACACGTTCCGCATCCCCCTGGCAAACGCGCCCGACGCCGTAAAACTGGACCCCGATACCTGGCTGCTGATCCAGGGAGCGTTGACCCGGAAATAGGCTGGGTCGAATCCACCCGTCTGATTTCGTCCCGATCTCTACTTCTTCACTTCAATTGGGTATGCTCAACCTATCTCACCGAATCGAAAACCTGGAAGCGCTCAACAACCTTCGGTTCGTCGAAGCCGTCAACCGGATCAGTCCGGATACCCGGGCCGTTTGCCAGCGGATCGGGGGCGGGGTTGCCCTCTACGCGGGCGTGGATTCACCCATGACGCAGATCTTCGGGTTCGGCATGAATGGCAAGGTTAGAGAGGGGGAGCTGGCTCAACTGGAAGCGTTTTACCGGGCTTACCGGGCTCCCGTTCACGTGGAGGTGTGCGATTGGGCCGACGAAGACTTGCCGGTCCTGTTGGCCGACCACGGATACCGTCCCCTGGAACGAACGCTCGTGTTGACGAGGTCGCTGACAAAGGATTTTTCGTACGGGATCAACAACCGCGTGCAACGGGTGCCACCCGCCGACGCGGAGGCGTTTGCCCGGATTGTGGCCCAGGGTTTTGCGGAGTCGGATGCGGTTCCGCAAATTTTCGTCGACCTTTTCAGGGCCTTTTACCTTACCGAAGGAACCGCCTGTTTTGTGGCTTTTCAAAACGACGATCCGGCGGGTGGGGGATGCATCACCGTCCACCACCGGGTCGCGATGCTGTTCGCGGCGAGCGTGTTGCCCGCCCACCGCAACCAAGGAATTCAGTCCGATCTCATCAAAGCCCGTTTGCAGTACGCC